>JBAZDT010000075.1:0-4627 GCA_041654325.1 Bacilli bacterium
CAATATCGAAGGCGGTCTCGACATGGTGAAGTTCGCCAAGTTGCAGACGGCGAATTTGTTCATTGACGCCAAAGAAGGAGCTGAATATCTCGGAGTGACTCCTGATGATATCGATGCCGCGATTGGTGAATCTGTACGATTGAGCCTTGATATTCTCGATCAGAAAGCGGAAGGTGTCGTCGAGATGAAGGGGGAATAAACGAGGTTCATTAATTTTTGCATTTACATTTACACTTGTCTATTTTTTTTCTATAATAAGAACATAAGCAAAATGCTTTAAAGCCTAAATCATGGGCGAGGAGGAATTCGATGATTAATGAATTTGGATTAGACTATGTTGTTCACCTTTTACTTTTAATTTTCTTGCCAGTCCTTTGGGGCGGGATCATTCGTCTCGTTCGCGGCAAGCTGCTCTGGGGCGTTCTCTATTTGATCACCGGCGCTTGGTTTGGCATTGGATGGATCGTTGACCTCTTCCACATGCTCACCAAAAAGAATTTTGCCAACGCCTAATCACTAATTAAAAACCAATAAATTGTACATGCTTTGCATGTACTTTTTTATTTGTCTAAAAATGACCCCTTTCCCGTTTGTTTAAAAAGATAATCATATTCGTTAATAATGAATCTCATTATTGTTATAATATCTAAATATAGGATTAAGATGAGGATAGCCCATGATTGAACTAAGAGATATTAAGAAAGACTATCTTGTCGGCGACAATGTTACTAAAGCATTAAAAGGCGTCAGTTTGCATTTTCGCAAAAACGAGTTCGTCGCGATTTTAGGTCAATCAGGATGTGGCAAGACGACGATGCTCAACATCATCGGTGGCCTTGATCGCCATACTTCCGGTGATCTTCTCATCAACAACAAATCGACCACGCGATATAAGGGAAGCGACTGGGATACGTATCGCAACCGTTCCATCGGCTTTGTATTCCAAAGCTATAACCTCATCAATCATATCAGCGTTCTCGCCAACGTCGAATTGGCCCTGACGATTTCTGGCGTTTCCGCTAAAGAAAGAAAAAGAAGGGCGAGCGAAGCGTTGATCAGAGTCGGCCTCGAAGACAAACTGACTAAGAAGCCCCATCAATTAAGCAATGGACAAATGCAAAGAGTCGCGATTGCCCGCGCCTTGATAAACGATCCGGAGATTGTATTGGCCGACGAACCCACCGGCGCTCTTGACACCGAAACTTCGGTGCAGATCATGGATATTCTAAAAGAAATCGCCAGCGATCGGCTGGTGATCATGGTGACGCACAATCCGGAATTGGCAAAGATTTATGCAACGCGCATCATCCGTTTGGCGGATGGCTTGGTTATTGGCGATAATAATCCCTATGACGGTCAAAAAGAAACTGACGAAACACCGATTGAAAGGCTTAATAAGGGTCAAAAAAGGAAAGCCTCGATGTCTTTCCTTACCGCTTTGTCTTTATCATTTCGCAATCTCGGAACAAAAAAATCGCGGACGATCTTAACATCTTTTGCCGGCTCGATTGGCATCATCGGCATCGCCTTGATTTTGTCCTTGTCATCAGGTTTCAGCGATTATATTTATCAAGTCCAAGTTGACACATTGTCAACCTACCCCATCACGATTGAGAAAGATACGACGAATTACTGGGAGCTCATCAGGAGCGTTCGCAATAATGAAGGAGAGGTAGAATATCCCGATGACGAAGTAGTTTCCTCAAATCCTATCACCTCAACCTTTGTGACGCAGCTTGGAACCAGCGGCCACGTAAACGATTTAAAAACGTTTAAATCCCATCTCGATCAAGAAGAACTAAGAGTCGAGTACGCCGATGATTTTTCGGCCATTCAGTATGCCTATGATATTAAATACCAAATTTTCTCCTCAACTTATAGCGCGAGTGAAAATACGCGGCTCTATCCTTTTAATATCCCAGCCGAAATCAACGCTGGTCGATATTTGGATTTAGCCTCGATCTATGACGAGCTGCTCGACAATCGTTCCTTGATCGAATCGCAGTATGAGCTCTTGGCTGGCGATTATCTAGATGTTGCTAACGAAGACGATCAAAATAAAGTAGCCATCATTCTCGACGAATACAATCGCCTTCCTGATTACGTTTTGTTTAGTCTTAACCTTATCTCACTTGACAAGTTAATAAATCCTAGTGGTGATGTATCTTTTTCCTTTAGCGACCTGCTCGATATCAAACTCAAGATGCCAGTTATCGCCCAATTTTATCAAGATGAGGATGAAGACGGCGTTTTTGCACGCGTCGAGCGAGAACCGGCTAATTATCCTCTTTTTCAAGAAATACTCGATGATTCGTTCGAACTTGAAGTTGGGGCGATATTGCGGCCGCGGCCGAATATCAGCGCTACATCGCTTAACGGTAGCATCGGATACCTAAGCTCATTAACGCGATCCGTCATCGACAAAACAAACACCCAGCCGGTCGTCGTGGCGCAGTTAGCAAATCCGACAATCGACATTTTGACAGGCGCGGAGTTTGTTCCTAACGCTTCGACGACATTTAAGACAAGATCTTCGGAATTGGGTATTTGCGATATCGATACGCCAAACGCCATTCATATTTATCCGACCAGTTTCGAAGCGAAAGACAGATTGATTGCGATGATTGACCAATACAATCAAGATAAAAGCGAAAACGCCAAGATAAAGTTTACGGATTACGTCGAGATTTTGATGTCCTCAATTACGATCATCATCAACGCCATCACGACGATTCTAATTGCTTTTGTCTCGATTTCCCTCGTCGTGTCCTCGATTATGATCGGGGTCATAACATATATCTCGGTTCTCGAACGAACGAAAGAAATTGGCATCTTGCGAAGTATTGGGGCGCGAAAGCGCGATATATCGCGCGTCTTTAATGCTGAGACGCTGCTAATCGGCTTGTTCTCAGGGGCGATGGGCGTCGGTATCGCCGCGATATTGAACTGGCCTGTCAATCTGATCATCAACAATTATGTCGATGTCGGCACGATTGCCGTCCTGCCATGGTATGCGGTGTTCATCTTGATCGCCATCTCGATGTTCTTAACCTTTTTGGCGGGGCTCATTCCTTCGCGCATCGCTTCGAATAAAGATCCGGTTATCGCCTTAAGAACGGAGTGATTAGATATGAAACTGCTCGGCCGTTTTCGCGACGATCAATATGAAGACAAGGGCGTCGACCATCATCGGACCATCGTGCGAGCGGTGGTCCTCGATGAGCACAACCGCCTCGCTTTGAACAAAATCAATAACAGCGACATGTTCGGTCCGCGCGATTATTACGAACTTCCTGGCGGAGGGGTGAAGAAAGGTGAGACTTTGCTCGAGGCCCTGCATCGGGAAATTCACGAGGAGATCGGTTGTTTAATCGATAATATCCAGGAAATTGGAAAGGTCATCGACCGTTACAATCTTATTTTCCGCGAGAATCACAATTACTTCTATTTTGCGCGAGTGAAAGATGTCGTCGATAAGCATTTGGAGGACGATGAAAAGGTTCTGATCGAAAAGACGATTTGGGTCGATATCGACGAAGCGATTAAGCTTTACGAAAACATGCAGAATGTCCTCGTCGGCCGCCTCGTCAAGCAGCGGGAATTGCCGATACTGATTAAAGCCCGAGAAATCATTAAATGTCTTTGACAAGGTTAACTTTGATAGTTATTATTATGTAGCACATACGGCGAACGTGGTGAAGTGGTTAACACATCTGGCTGTGAACCAGACACTCGTGGGTTCGATTCCCATCGTTCGCCCCATATAGCAACACAAGATTTGATAGAAATATCAGATCTTTTTTTGTGCCCATTTATAGGTTAAAAAGGCTAAAAATAAATAAATTGGTTCTATTTTCGATATTGTGCCTTATTTCAAAGACTCATGATTCATCAAAAATAGAGTTCAAATCCCTAAAATAATAATCACACTCGTTAACGATACTGTGGCGTGGTTTCACTTTTTAACGCTTCTATTCAGATGGTTTCACACGTTAACGGTTTAGAAGTGGTTGTCAAAAATTTGACGAAGACAAATTGCTAGTCGTGTAAGATATTTTCTTTTGAAAGCTAGAACTTAAAACAATTTATCCTATCTGTTGCGCGGAAAAGATTTTTTGTTTCATGTTAATCCGAGCTATGGGAAAGACACTTTTTATTATTTATAATGGGTTATCAAATGAAAAGGAGTAAAGTATGCCGAGCTTTAAAGAAGTATATGATTTGCTAAGAAAAAGGGGAGGAGCACTTATTATTTCTAGAAGAGGTGCTGAATATAGTGTCGAGGCAAGAGACGATATGATTGTTGCCATCTTAACAAACGGTAAAGGCAGAATATATGTCCATGAGGACTGCTGGTTAGAAAAAGTGACTTGTAAGGGAACCTGGGCAAGCGGCTTATACCAAGGCAATCCATCTCTTTTGGATTGGTACGAAGCAAACATATAACCCCCCTCTCACACGTTTTGAAAAATATTCTTAGTACCGCAGCCCCCACCTCAAAAATACGGGAGGCTAAATTTTACAAAATCCAGGTTTGTAGTGCGCCCCTAAAATTTGACCTATTTAAATAACTATAAATTCTTTTGTCTTTTTTAATAAAATCACCTCTAATATTTTATCAAATAAG
>JBAZDT010000076.1:0-4539 GCA_041654325.1 Bacilli bacterium
TTTGCGAAGGCGTGAATAGGGGTTGCTCGTCAATAAATGGTAAACAGTAATCTAATATTTCGCGACCGTGCGATATTTGCTTTTTAAAAAGAGTGGCTAATTCGATGAGATAGTCTTCGCCGAGTACATCATTGACTAGGTTTTTGATGAAGGGAGTGATAAAAGACCTGAATTCGCTCGCTGACAACTCTTTGATGTACAAAGCGTTGAGATGGCGCAGGCTTTCAAAATCGAAAACGAGTTTACCTAAGAATATTTTCCTTAAATCGAAACTGTTCGCTAAATCCGAAAAAAGTTTAATCTCCAGTTTGGCGTCTTCGACGAAATCTAAATCGTAGAAATAGTTGCAAATCGCCTCAGGCAAATAGCCATCTTCACGCAGGGTGGCGATTTTGCTAAAAACCATGTCACCATCGCTTTGGGAATTCTTAAACCGCCTCAGGCTGGGAAGATGGGCAAAGGATGGAAGAGGCCAGTTTAGATAGGAGAAGAGAATGAGGTAATGACCCATATTTGGCAGTTGATCGACATCGCGAATGACATGTGAAATATTCATGATGTGGTCGTCGATCATACTTGCGAATTCGAAGGTTGGCAAGCCATCGCTTCTCACAATCATCCAATCATTAAAATTCAAGCGCGAGATAGCAATTTTGCCTAAGATGAGGTCGCTAAATGATGTTTGATGGGCATCTTTAACTCTTAAATACACGGCGGGGCGAATATCAAAGTCTGATGTTTTTGCCGCCCGAGGTGGAACTTTTTGATAGGTGACTCCCATCTTTTCAAGAACGTCGAGATAACGTTGATAGACACTCAGCTTCTCGCTTTGCAAATATGGGGCATACAGAGGGTTAGGATTAATCGGTGATTCGTCCGCGGCGAGATTTAGCCACGCTAGATCATCATAGACACCCTGATAGCGATGCAAATTGGGATCTTGGTTTTCGCTATCATCGATGCGCACAAGAAAAGTCCCGCGCATTTTTTTCGCGAACAGGAAAGTGATTAACGCCTTGCGAGTCTCGCTAAGATCTAATTCGTGTTTGGAAGCTATGCTGTAGCAGAGGCGCGCGGTCATCAATTATTTTCTCCGAAGTAACACGACGGCGGTCGCTCGGCAAGCTTCTTGGCGGCCGATGGCGTCGAGACCTTCGTTTGTCATCGCTTTAATCGAGATGTTTTTCAAATCCGTCGAAAGGATGGAGGCGATATTAACCCGCATCATGAGAATATATGGGGCGAGCCGTGGTTTTTCTAACGCGATGGAAAGGTCGATGTTCGCAATTTGATAGCCTTCTTGGCGCATTAATTCGTCGGCTTTTTTTAAAATGATGGCGCTATCAAGGTCTTTGTTTGCCTCGTCACTTGGAAAATGAGTTCCTAAATCGCCGGCAGCTAAAGCACCGAAAATAGCTTCGGAAAGAGCGTGCAAAACGACATCGGCATCGCTGTGGCCAAGCAGACCAAATTCATGCGGAATAACAATACCGCCTAAAATCAGTTTCCGTTCTCTTACTAAGCGATGAATATCTTCACCATATCCGATTCGATACATTTTTATGTTTCTCCCTTATTAAACATTAAACCTAAAGAACATGATATCGCCATCTTTTACTAAGTAATCGCGGCCCTCGACGCGTAATTTGCCAGCTTCTTTGACGGCGAGTTCGCTTCCGCGTTCGACGAGCGCTTCATAGGAATATACTTCGGCTTTGATAAAACCGCGTTGAAAATCGGTGTGGATGATGCCGGCGCATTGTGCAGCCGTCATACCTTGCGCGAAAGTCCAAGCGCGACATTCATCGGCGCCAACGGTGAAAAAGGTGGCTAGATTAAGCAATCGATAGGTGGCGCGTATGACTTTATCAAGACCCGATTCGCTCGCGCCCATCGCCTGCAAAAAATCGCGACGATCTTCTTTGCCAAGGAGGGAGAGTTGATATTCTATTTCACAAGATATAGGAATGACTTGGGCATTTTCTTCATTCGCGATGGCAAGGACTGCTTGGTAATATCTTGCCTTATCGAGATCGGCGTAATCTTCTTCGCTGACATTGGCGACATAGATTAGCGGCTTTAGCGTCAAAAGCTGAAAATTTTTGTTAGCGTATGTTCGCTGCTCTTCACTTAGCGGAGCGTTCCTCGCCGAAACACCTTGTTCCAAAGACTTTTTGATGATGTCGAGAATGCTTATCTCGATTACGGACTCTTTATCTTTAACTAAGCGTGCCTTGTTCTCGACTTTGGCAATTCTTTTTTCGACAGTTTCCAAATCGGCTAAAGCGAGTTCGTAATTTATCGTTTCGATATCGCGTTTGGGATCGATTGTATTCTCGACATGAATAATCTCCACGGAATCAAAGCAACGCACAACTTGGACGATGGCGTCGCACTCGCGGATGTGGGCGAGAAATTGATTGCCGAGTCCCTCCCCTTGCGACGCACCTTTGACCAATCCGGCGATATCGTAAAATTCAAAGGTTGCATGAATCGTTCTTTCCGGCTTAAACATATTTGCTAAAAAGGCTAAACGGTCATCGGGGACGACCACGACGCCAGTATTAGGTTTAATTGTCGCGAATGGGTAATTGGCGGCTTCGACATGAGAATTTGTAATCGCATTGAAAAGAGTTGATTTACCGACGTTGGGAAGTCCGACAATTCCAGCTTTTAAAGGCATTGATAACCACCTGCATTCTGATGTAAGCATTGTTATTATATAACAAGGGCGAGCATTTGATAAGAGCGTAAAGAAAAAAGCCCTTATTAGGGCTTTTGTTGGATGACTTAATTAATATATTAAATCTTCTTGATGTTCGCAGCTCTTAAACCGCGCTCAGATTCCTCAACATCGAATTCTACTTTTTCGCCAACAGCAGCGGTTTTGTAGTCGTCCATGATTAAGGATGAATAATGGAAAAAGACATCGGTGTTTTCCTCGGTGTGAATGAAACCATAACCTTTTTCCTTATTGAACATTTTGACTGTTCCCTTCATGAAATCCTAACCTTTCTTACATTAGTAATCGTGAGCCAAATAACTCACCGCCATATATTACCATTATTCATTTTGCTTTTCTATACCTTTGTTGAAAGATTTCCCATTCTTTATATCGTCGATTTTTATTCGCGCAAAACTTTTCAAAAGCGAGATAACTCGACATAAAAGCGATGAAAAAAGCGGTAATAACGCTCGCCAACAAAGGCCAAATATTGAATCGATAATCAATATTCGTACCGACATATCCCGAGATAACATAGGTGACTATGTAATCAGCGATAATTATCTCGGCGCTCGATATGATAAACGCTGAGGAGGAAATAGACAATCCGCAGATGATAAACGATTTGCGAATTTGCTTCCGCGGAATGCCGAGGCAGTGCATTAGAGCAATGTCTTTGCGATTTTCTTCGATCGTCACGTACATGATAAGAAAAAAGAGAAACAAAGAAACGAGGATGGCAAGAGATGAAAAAGCGATTAACGCTATTCTCAAAAAGGAAATCGTCTCGTCGATTCCCTTCTTGAGATTCGCGATTGGATTGGCGAAATGATATGCGGAAAATTCTTTTTCCAAAGAAGCGATTAGCGAGTCAGAAAGGCGTGAATCGTCGATATCGAAAATCAAGTGGCGAGGGACGAGGCTGAATGATGAAATTCCCGCCTTTAAATGAAAGAAACCAATTGTCCAAAATGGTTCGTGATGGAGGGTTAAATGTGCGCCTTTAGAAACACCGACGACCACCGCTTCCACAATCGAATATTCCTTTTCGATTTTACCGTTATCGTATCCGATATCATGGTAATTAACGGCTATCTGCAAGGTTTTGCCGATTATTTCTGTCGGTGACGACAATTTTTTTGCAACTTCTTCCGAAACAGCGATTTCCTCTAGCGAACGTGGCTTAATGCCATATATCAGATGGGAAAGATCGCTCGAAAAATTGACTCCTCCCGCCAAGCTCGTTTGAATACTGCCTTGCAACACGCCAGCTGGCGGGTTTAAAAATGTATTTACCGCCGCTTCGTTAATTGAAGAATCGGCGTCGATTGCCATCTCGATCTGCGGACGGCTCAACGAGATAAAAAGGTTCTTGGCAAAGCCAGCGAGAAAAGAGTTGGGATGGTAATAGTAACCAAGATCAGTAGCGTACACATAATTTTTTAGATGCTTTTCCATCTCGATTATTTTTTTGAGGTCTGAAGAGTCGACCCCGGCCTTATCCGCATGGTATACGAGAAGCCGATCAAGAATACACGGGCCGCTAACTCGACAGTGCGTCGGGTGTTCATTGCGTCCCGCGGTTTGAAAAATGTAGTCTTGAAGAAAAGGTTCTTCCACCACTAGGCGAAGAAGTTCTTCAGCGCTTTTCTGCGGAACAAAGTAATACGTTTTATAAATCTGCCACGGAAATTGACGATCCCCACCATCGAGGGAAGGGAGGCGCATCTTCTCTTCGAACACCCACTCATTCCACCGATGATTCGTGTGATAGATCGTCGGTTCGTCGGATTCGACGACGCCAGATAGACGGA
>JBAZDT010000077.1:0-4530 GCA_041654325.1 Bacilli bacterium
TTCGATGTGGATGTCGTGTTCCAAAGCAATCTTTGAGGCTTCTTTGAAAGTCATCTCTTGATTAAAATCCACTCCTGTTTTTTCTTTTATTAATTCGACCATCGAAACCCAGCGGAAAGGTTTGCCGAGGTCAATCATCTTATCACCCCACGGGATAAGCGTGGCCCCAAGCACTTTGGAAGCCGCTTCGCGCAGAACGTTCTCCGCGAGATGGCGCATATCTTGTAAATCGCCATATGCTTGATAAAGCTCAACAGTGGTGAATTCGGGATTGTGGCGTGTGTCCATTCCTTCGTTGCGGAATAAACGCCCTATTTCGTAGACGCGTTCAATACCCCCAACCATCAGTTTTTTTAATGGTAATTCGGTCGCGATGCGCAAATAGAAATCCTTGGCAAGAGTATTGTGATGAGTCACGAATGGACGAGCATTGGCTCCGCCTAAGATTGGCGAGAGAACGCTGGTTTCGACTTCGACAAAGCCTTGACCATCGAAATAGTTTTGCATCGCGCGGATGATGCGAGGGCGTAACAAGGCAATGCGTCGTGCTTCATCGTTGACGATGAGGTCGACGTATCGATGGCGGTAACGTTCTTCGACATCGGTTAAACCGTGGAATTTCTCAGGAAGAGGCCGCAAAGCTTTCGTGAGATGAGTGTATTCGTCGACGCGAATAGTTAATTCGCCGGTGCGCGTCCGCATCAGGCGACCAGCAAGACCGACGATATCGCCAAGATCGGCAAGCTTGAAGATTTCGTAAGCATTTTCACCGACGATATCGATGCCAATATAGCCTTGTATCGAACCACTGCGGTCTTTGATATTTACGAATGAGGCTTTGCCCATTCTACGAATGGCCATAATCCGACCAGCGACTTTGACGCGCATATTCAAAGCATCTAACTCTTCATTATTCTTTTCTTTAACGAGCGCAATGATGTCGGATACATCATGGCTCTTTTCATATTTTTGACCAAAGGGATCCACGCCGAGTTCGCGATATTTGCTTAGTTTTTCGCGTCGTGCTTGCTCTTGATCTGTCAACATCTCATCTACCATATTATCCACCTCATTTGCTTATATAAGAATACCATTAAAATGGTAATTTCAAAACTGGTAATTTAGATTGCAATCGACTCCAAAATGGCCTCGAGATCGACTTTCGAATACACTGTCATGGCAATTTTGTTTTTTATAGCCTTCATACCCGGAAAACGATTGAAAAAATGGGGGGCGAGGCCACGGAGAATCATCATCGAGGTCTTTTCGCCTTTTTCTTCGATGAGCAAATTCGCGAATGACCTTAGATAATGAATTTGCTCTCTGAGCGTTGCATCCGGCATGATGATACCTTTCTCAAAGTAGCCATCTATTTGGCTGACAAGCCGTGGATTGCCAATTGCTCCGCGAGCGACCATCACGGCATCGGCTTTGGTGATCCTCATAGCTTCGACAGCATCAGATAAAGTAAAAATGTCACCACTTATAATTAAAGGAATACTCATTTTCTCACGCAAATTTTCAATCAGCGACCAGTTGGCTTTTCCGGAATACATTTGTTCGGTCGTACGAGCGTGGATAGTTATGGCGCTGACGCCGGCTTTTTCAAGCAATCCTACAACTTCCAGCACATTAATGTGTTCTCTGTCCCATCCTAAACGAATTTTGGCTGTCACTGGCTTATCGGATATCGCCACGATTGATGTAACGTACTCCGCTAATTCACGTGGCCTTTTTAACCACGATGAGCCTGCGAATGTTTTCGTCACTTTATGAACTGGGCAGCCGAAGTTGAGATCGAGAAAATCATACGTTATGTTGGCTTTTTGGATAATTTCAATGGCTTTTTGCGCGTTTTCGATTATACTTCCGAAAAGTTGCAATCCAACTGGACGATCGCTTTTTTCATTTGGCAGATAGGCAAAGGTATTACGGTTTTCGTAGACTAATCCGCAGTCGCTGACCATCTCCGTGAAACTCAAGCCGACGCCAAAAGGTTTCATAAATAGGCGATAGGCTTGCGAAGTGACGCCGGCCATCGGGCCCAACACGACACGCGATTTAATTTCAGTATCCGCTATTTTCCACATCTTTAAAAAAGGAAGGTTGCCCTTCCTATTAACTTTTAATCTTTTCTTCGCTTGCCTTTTTGTCGTCAGCAAAAGCGATTTTCGCCGGCGCTGCTTCAATAGGCGGAAGAGAGCGATTTTTAAGCAGGTGTTCAATCTCTTCGGCGGTGATGGTTTCGCGTTCAAGGAGAGACTCAGCGATTAATATCGCATCGTCTTTGTGCTCGGCGATGATCGCTCTTGCCATGTTGTGCGCATCGTCGATGATGTGACGAACCTCGGTATCGATCTCAAAAGCAATCTGCGTTGAGAAGTTCTTCTGTGTCGAAGTGTAGTCGCGACCAAGGAAAACTGAACCGGTGTCTTTTTCATATTGAATCGGCCCTAGTGAACTCATGCCGTATTCAGTGACCATCAAGCGCGCGATGCGTGTCGCGACTTCGATGTCATTATGAGCTCCAGTAGAAATATCGTCGAAGAATATCTCTTCGGCGGAACGACCCCCTAAGTAGCCGATAATGCGCGCTTCGAGTTCTTTTTTGGTGAGGAGAAAACGATCTTCTTCAGGGGTCATCATGACGTGACCGCCAGTCCGACCGCGAGGAATGATTGTGATTTTTTGGACTTTATCCGAATGCTTTAAGTTTAAGCCTATAATCGCGTGACCGGCTTCGTGATAGGCGATGGCTTTACGTTCGTGCGGGTTGAGTGCACGAGAACTTTTGGCTGGTCCGGCAATGCGGCGATCAATCGCTTCATCGATTTCTTGAATGGTGACTTTATCTTTGCCTCCGCGGACAGCAAGAATTGCGGCTTCGTTTAAGATATTGGCAATGTCGGCACCCGAAAAGCCGACGGTCCGCCGGGCTAACTGGTCAAAATCGATATTTTCATCAATAATCTTGCCACGAGCGTGAACCTTAAATATTTCGGCCCGGCCTTTGCGGTCTGGCAGGTTGACAGTAATTTGCCGATCGAAACGTCCGGCTCTTAAAAGCGCGGGATCGAGAACGTCTTCGCGGTTTGTCGCGGCGATAACGATGATGCCGGCGTTATCCGAAAAGCCGTCCATCTCGACTAGAAGTTGGTTAAGGGTTTGTTCTCTTTCATCGTTGCCACCGCCGAGACCTGCGCCTCTTTGGCGACCGACAGCATCAAGTTCATCGATAAAAACGAGACACGGAGCGGTTTGCTTAGCTTTGCTAAACATATCGCGGACGCGACCAGCCCCAACACCGACGAACATTTCCACAAAGTCCGAACCTGAAATCGAATAGAAGGGGACTCCGGCTTCTCCAGCGACCGCTTTGGCCAACAAGGTTTTGCCTGTTCCAGGCGGACCAACTAAAAGAACGCCTTTAGGAAGTTTGGCCCCAAATTTCGAAAACTTTTTCGGTTCTTTCAAATACTGAACGATTTCGACCATCTCCGCTTTTTCTTCATCGCAGCCAGCCACATCGCTGAAGCGAACTTTGGTCGAATCTTCGCGACGCGCTCGCGAGCGATTGAAATCCATCGCTTTTGTGTTCGCGCCGTTTACGGAATTAGTTAATCTTGTAAAGAAGAAGACGCCGACGATGACGATACCGCCAATCGTTAAAAGGGTTGGACCCCATGTCTGCCACCAGCTGACTTCAAAAGCATCGGTGTCGACAAAATAGGCACCGCTTTTCCCTTCAAGACTATTGTATTCTTGAATTTCGGCTTTAAATAAAGTCGCATAGCTAGGATGGTCGATTTCGTCCCCTGTGTCGGGGTCGATGACTTTGAATGAATCCTTAAAAAGTTCATTAGGAATTGTGACTTGATAAGTCGCTTCCGCATTTTTCGTTGGATTATAATAAGTGCCGGTCACTTTTGTGGTTTGATATCCGGAGCTGCTCGTCGCAGTTTTAACAACATAAGTTGTCAAATTCGTATCAAGATCGTTACCGATGTCGGGATCGCCGGCTAAGTACCAGACTTCCGGTGAACCTTGCATTGAAATAATGAGCCAAACAAAGGCAATGATAGCAACAGCCATCAACAAGTAGGGGAGAATATATCCAAATATTGATCTTCTGGGTTTTTTATCGTTCATATGACCTCCTGACGAGTTCTAGTCTCTATTAATTAAATTAATATTTTACGCAATTGATAAGCGGCGATAAGTAAAATAAATTATAAACAAAGTCGATGATGTTTCATAACAAAATAATTAATATTTTGGTCTGCCCTACTTTTATTTTCGTCATCAGGGAGAATAAAGGTAGTTAAACTACCTTAATAATGAACTTTGATTTATTCGTCTCGGCAAATTTTTTCCGGTATCTTGGGATATATATAATAATCCCATCCTTGTTGACGACAACTGGCCAAGAGAGACGAATTCGCATCGGCATTTTCCAATCGATGTAGAGCCGACGAACTTCCGTTTCATAATCGCCGACGCGATAACGATCTTTGGGGGCGAACGTGCGAA
>JBAZDT010000078.1:0-4488 GCA_041654325.1 Bacilli bacterium
TGAACTCTATATCCTAAATTTTGCTTAAGCTTTTAACGTATTGATAAGAGCTTGCAGCTGCCTTTTTTGACGAGCCGCCGCGTTGAGATGCAAAACATTTTTGCTCACAGCCTTGTCAATTAACGAGACAGTCTTGATAAACTCGGCTTCTGCTTTTTGCAAATCTTTCGCGCTGACGAGCAGTTTTAATTTCTTGACTTGCGTTTTCACTTTGCTGTGGAAAGCCTGATTGCGAAGACGCGCTTTTTCGTTTGTTTCAATCCGTTTAATTTGTGATTTAATTTGTGCCATTTCTATTTACCTCATTAACCTTTAAAAGTTTATCAAATACGCTCGCCAATGACAATATAAATATTGTTATCTGCTTTTTTTGCCGTTTTTGCCACGATAGGTTAAAACAGTTTCCGCAAAATCGTTGACGCAGACGAGCAAACCATATTTTTCATCGGCGATTTTAATGCCGAAGAAATCTTCAACTTCGCCGACGAGTTGAATATAACTCATCGAATCGCCGCCGAGCTCGTTGATCCAGTGTTCGTTGTCACCCACTTTGAATGTCGGCAGCAGTAGCACTTTCGAGAAAATTTCGCGGACCGATTTGACGACCGGTTCAACGACGCTTGATTCAAAACCATCAAAGGTTTTAATGGCCTTTTTAGTGGTCAAATCAAGGAAGGCGTCCGGTTTCTTTTGCAGCAGTTCTCGGACTTGGAAGCGACGGACTTTAAGATTGTTAGAGATTGGCAATTTATCTTTGATAACGTAAATGTCCTGGACGCGTTTTTCGTTGGCAAGGCCGATGTTTATCTCATCGACTTTATTCTTTAGATTGGCGAATTCTTCGGTTGATATTTCGTTATCGACTTCTAAGACGAGAGTGATTGTCTCATCGCTGGTCTTGCCTTTGCGAACACCGAGAACACAAGTGTTGCTGACGTGTGGTACCGATTTGAAATAAGACTCAATTTCATCTGGGTAGACGTTTTCGCCGTTGGCATTAATAATGATGTCTTTGATTCGTCCTTTGATGAAATAATTACCGCTGCCATCGCGAAAGACGATATCACCCGTTCTTAAGAAACCGTCTTCAAGTTCAGGCTTTCTCTCCTCGCCTCCGATAATTTCGCGGACGTGGGTGATGTTTGACTTAATCAGTAATTCGCCGAGGTTGACGCCGCTTACTTTTTCGTCGGTCGGATCGATTTTATAAGTGATGCCTTCCAAAGGACGGCCGATCGAGCCTTTGAGGCGGTTTTCGACTTTTGGCGATAGTTCGACGCTGGTGACGCCGACTTCGGTCATTCCGTAACCGTTATAAAGCGGATAACCGATGCCATTGATGATATTCATCGTTTTTTCCGAGATGTAGCCCCCTCCGGAGATGCAATAGCGAATTTTTGTACCAAAGATATTCTTTTGGACGGCCGAAGAGGCAATTGGCGTTGCGGCCAAGCCAGCTTCGAAGGCGGATATCTTGTGCGTGTTATAGGCGATCATCCGATCCAAGAGAGCGGCCTTTTTGGGCCCTTCTAATGCCACTTTACGCACGATGTTCTGCGCTAGCGAATCCCAAAAGAGAGGAACGCAGTAAATGTGAGTCGCATTCAATCTCTGGGCAGTTGATAATACTTCGTTTGGGGCAAGACTCTTGATGAAAATGATGTTTTTGCCGAAGAACGTATACCACAACAGGACGGCGACAAAACCGAAAATGTGGTGGAAGGGCACTAAGGCCATGATGTTTATCGTTCCCGGATACATGATGTCGCGGGTTGATTCTGGCATATTGTAAGCAGCATAAACCTGATGGCAGAGATTCGCGCCATTAAAGACCATCATCTTGGCTTCTCCGGTCGTTCCACTCGAGCAAAAAATAACTTCATTAGCCCACGATTCGGCGAATTTAAAATCGGGTTCATTCATCTCGATTTCGCTCGAAGTGAAGCGCGGAACACTATAAGTGTTCACTTCGTCGCAAATAATCGCTTTGGCATGTGATTGCTTAAGTAAAACCTCAGTATTTTCTTTCGGAAGTCGCGCGTCGATTAACAAGACGCGGTAGCCACAACTTAAAATAGCCCAGAACATGTGGACCCAAGTTGGGCAATTCTTCATTTTCAAGGCTACTATTTCTTTTTTGGTAATATCAGCGAGGACTTTTCCGAGTTTTGATGCTAACTTGAAGGTAATCGTCCGGTATTGCTCGTAATTGTATTTGACGATGCGGTTTTTGTCGTCTATATACGAGATGGCGGTTTCATTGCGATGATTCTCAATGGCTAACAAAAAAATATCTTGCAAGGTCTTTGACGTCTTCATCAGATCCGCCGCGGATGCAAAATATCGTTTGACTTTATTGTAGTCGGAATACATTGTGTGATGCTCCTTTCGCACGTAGCACTCTAACATTTTAATCAAAAACAAAATTAAAGTATACTACTTTATTATTTTCGCGCCTGGTGGAACATCTTCACGGACAACTGCATTAACCCCGATTTTCGCGCCATCGCCAATCGTGATATTGCCTAAAATCTTCGCGCCAGCGCCGATAACGACATCGTTTCCCAGCGTCGGGTGGCGTTTGACTTTTTTGAGGGAAACCCCGCCGAGAGTGACTTGGTGATAGAGAGTTACGTTATCACCGATGATGGAAGTTTCGCCGATGACGACTCCTGATCCATGGTCGATAAACAAATTGCGCCCGATGGTCGCGCCAGGGTGAATTTCAATGCCGGTTCGACACTTGACCATGCACATGATCCACTCGCCTAGAAACTTGAAGTGGAGTTTAGTCCAAAACCAGTGGGCGATGCGGTAATAGCGGATGGCGATGACGGAAGGGTAGAGGAAAAAGATTTGGGCATTGTTGCGAGCCGCGGGGTCGCGTCGTTTTATCGAGGCATAATAGCCTTCTTTTTTAAGCTTATTTTTCATCGTAGGCACCTGTTGAGATATATTTCGCCCCTCCATCAGGAGCAAGCGTCAGTATAATAGCATTTTTCACCTCGTTAGCGACGATTCTAGCCGCTAAGATAGCCGCGCCGCTAGAAATGCCAAGAAAGAGCCCCTGCCGCGCTAATTCGCGCGCCGTAGTTATCGCGTCTTGGCTTTTGATTGCGATGATCCGGTCAACTTCCTTGACTTCGAGAAGCGGTGGGACGAAACCGGCGCCGATTCCTTGGATTTTATGCGGTCCTTTTGGATAACCTTCCAAAACCATCGATTCCGCAGGCTCGACGGCGATTATCTTCATCTTTGGGTATTTTGGTCTTAGAAGGCGCGCTAAGCCAGTTAATGTTCCTCCCGTGCCGACTCCGAGAACTAAATAATCAATCTTATCAAAATCGCGCATAATTTCTTGAGCTGTAGTGCGCATGTGAGCTTGCGGATTAGCAGGATTCGTAAATTGATCTATATAAAGGTAACCGTCTTTTGCAAGTTCCTCGGCTTTGGCGATAGCTCCCGACATACCTAACGGGGCGGGAGTCAGGATGATGTTCGCGCCGTAGACTTTGAAGAGGTCGAGTCGCTCTTTCGACATATTCTCGGGCATCACCGCCGTAAAGGAAATGCCTTTGCTGGCGAGGACAAAAGCCAAGCCGATGCCGGTGTTTCCTGATGTGGCCTCGACGACTTTGCTATCAGCTTTAATCAAGCCGCGCTCAAGCAGATCATTGACCATAGATAAGGCGATGCGGTCTTTGACCGAACCTCCAGGATTGAACATTTCCAACTTCACAAAAAGATCGTTGCCATTTATCGATGGTAATCTCAGGTGGGGAGTATTACCAATAAGATCGGTTATGTGTTCGTAAATCATTGTTTGGCACCTTTCTGTTGTTTATAATAATATATTATACGTATCATCATAACAAACGAAATGATAAGAGGGAATTTCATGGATAAAAAAGATTTACGACTGGTGTTCATGGGAACGCCCGACATCGCCGCCATCGTCTTCGAGGCGATGATCAAAGATGGTTACCATTTCGTCGGTTTAATTGCGCAAAGCGATTCGCCATTGGGCCGCAAGGCGATTATGAGCAAGGTTCCGACCAAAATCATCGCTGAAAAATACGATATCCCTGTCTTTCAACCCGAGAAAATCCGCCTCGATTATGAATTTGCCAAACTGTTAAAACCTGACTTAATCATCACTTTTGCCTATGGTCAGATTATTCCACAAGGACTGCTCGACATACCGCGCTTAGGTTGTTTAAACCTTCATGGCTCGCTCCTTCCAAAATATCGCGGGGCAGCCCCGATTCAACGAGCGATCATGAACGGTGAAAAAACAACTGGCATCACTTTGATGGAGATGGTCGATAAGATGGATGCTGGCAAAATGTTTGCGAAAATAGCAGTCTCCATCGATGGCGAAGATAATTATTCGACCTTATCAAAGAAAATGGCTGACGCGGCCTCGACTTTAATCATCGAACAACTGCCTCACTATGTGAATGGCGAATTGGCGGGTGAGGTTCAAGA
>JBAZDT010000079.1:0-4474 GCA_041654325.1 Bacilli bacterium
TCGCCACTATCTTCGTATGGGGATGCAGCCTTATTTTTAAGACATCATCGATATACGATCCATATTGGAGCGTGCAACCGCCGGTCATCCTCCTCGCGGTCATGATTCATTTTGGAATTTGGGATTTAGGCTCGATTGTCTTGCTTGTTCTCGTCTCTTTGTGGAGCCTGCGCCTAACCGCTAACTTCATCTACACTTTCACCGATTTATCTTATCAAGATTGGCGTTACACGATGCTCCGCGAAAAAAGTGGCAAACTATATCCACTTGTGAACTTTTTCGGTATTCACCTCTTTCCGACGATCATCGTTTACGCCTGTGTTTTTCCGATGCTCCAATATGTTAAAAACGGCGGTGGGACTTTTAATGCCCTTGCCATCTTAGGCATCGTCTTGGTCTTAATTGCCATCATGTTTGAAACCCTCGCCGATCTTCAGATGCAACAATTCCGCCGTATGCCAAAAAGCAAAGGTGAGATTATCCGCATCGGTTTATGGAAACACAATCGCCACCCGAACTACTTCGGCGAAATTTTGATGTGGTGGGGAATTTACGCGATTGTCTTCGCTCTTGCCCCGAACCTATGGTTCGTTTTCTTCGGCGCCCTTGTCAATACCTTGATGTTCCTCGTCATCTCGATTCCGATGGCGGAAAATCGCCTTGCGACCTATAAGCCCAATTTTGAGCAATATCGCCAGGAAACATGGAAGTTAATGCCACTTCCCTTTTCAAGACGAAAAACAAAAAACGATTAACTTATTATTGTTTAGCATCATTTATTTATATAATTGAAACAAAGGGGCGACAATCATGGAACTGAAATCAAAACTATATGCTTTAGTCAATCGCTATGACACGCTGATTGTTTTTCTCGTCATCGAATGTTTGGCTTTGACTGCTTTTTCATTGGCGGATGCCAACATCATTTTTCGCTATCTTGCCTTTTTGATTTCCTTCGCCCTCATCCCCTTTGTCATCTATTTCACGCCGCGCAAAGAATTACTTTCCTTCGCCCTTTTCTCAATCCCCTTAGTTGTGATTGCTTTTTTGACCAGCTTTTCGCGTTTTACCTTAAGCATGAAATTTGGTGCCCTTGAGAACCTATCGGTCATGCTCGGCACCTTGGCTTTTTTCTTTCTCGGCTTTGCTGTCCGCAAAGTAAAGGCCTTTAAAATCGATATCGCTTTGTTGACGATTGGCGCGTCGATTGCCCTCCTCGTCTTCATGAGCCTTGCATATTCGATTTTCAAATATGGCATTTTCCACGCCTCGATTTACAAAAACTTAGTCTACTACTATCAAGGTCGTCTATTCGTGGTGAGCGACGAAATCAAGTGGCTGTTAGGCTTTTCTTTCGTGGAGATGTCAATTAATTATATGAGCTTCTTTGGTACTCTTATCAGCAGTGCATTGGCGGGTTTGCTCTTTCTTTCCCCTAGCCGCGAACCGCGCAAATTCTACCTGACGCTAGTTATCGGCCTGATTGGGCTGGCATCGATTGTCCTCGTTCCCAATTTAAATGCCTTGTACCTTTTAATACCTGTCGCCATCTTTGCTGTTCTATACCGTTTTGTTTCGAAAAGAGAAAAAGTCGGAAATATCGTCCAATATATTTTCTTCGCCTTTTTAGGAATAGTCGGCTTCGCTCTTTTAATCGCCATTCTAAACGCCTCGGGAGTATCGTTTATCAGCGACGCGATCGCCGTGAATGCTTTTACGAATCGTCTCTTTAACACTAACCGCATCATGCAACCGATCAACGAAGTTCTAAAAATGATGTTCACCATAGACGGTCTTTTTGGCTACCCGACTACTTATCTCGAGGCTTTGGTCGCCAGGACCGGCGCCTTCGAATTCGAAATCATCAAAGAAGGTGGTCTCTTTTCCTTCCTAGCGATGATTGCCTTCTTGATTCTGGTGTTTATATCGCTCTTCCGCTATTCGGTGAAGAGCAAAGATCACCCCTTTGTTAAAGTCATTATTCTCAGCGCGTTAATCGGGGCTTTTTTGCACAGCAGTTTTCTTTGGGAAACTTTCCCGCAAGCCCATAATGATGACATATATTTTTCATTTTTCCGAAGTGCCCCGTTTCTGATTATCTTGTTTTTGATCGGCTATGCCTATTATCCCCTCAAAGGAGAACCCGCGGAGATTGACCAACAGCAAGGAATTCCCCTTGATCAAACGGTGGATGTCGAAGAGGAGATCAAATTATGAACAAGAAATCATTTTTCGCCTTTATAGCGACAGCGGTCCTCACCCTCACCGGTTGCATGGATGATGTCAGAGAGCTCTATGATGGACACGCCTATGATACTGGTGACTTCATGCAGAATTACTATTCGACGTGGAATGAGAGCCTGAAGAACAACGTCGCTCCCGTCGCCAAGACGTATACTTTAACGTCGGCGAATGCCTTTCAAATCGAGACTCAACAGGATCTCGTCGACAAGTTGGCTCCGACCGATTCCCAAAACTCTGATGGGACACCTTATGACCTCTTTCCCGATACCCCTAAAGAGGATGCTGGCTACGGTTATGGTCCGAGCAATAATTTGATCTCAATTGACGAGTCATCATTCTCCCGCGGGTTTTTATCCCGCCTCTACGATGGGCGCATTCATTGCGATGGTTCGACTTACGCCCAGACGCGAGTGCAAGTCGATCAAAGCGGATACAGCACGCTTTTTAACAAGGAATTGATGGATTATCGGTATTTTGCCCTTTCGATGAAGGGGGCTGATGATAGCGAAAAAGCCTATCCAGTGGGCGTGTTCATCAACTTGAGTTTAAAGTTTTACGTCTACGATTACGTTGACGCCATTTACGTTCCCTATTTGTTTCAATTCAATAACTTTGAAATCATGACCAACTCAGGAATGTCGACGACCATCATCGGCTTTTACTTCGAATTCATTATGCAAAATGATTTCGCTCTTCTCAGCCGAGCTTCGGGAATGTCGATCGAATATGAATTCGCCCAAGATTATAGCGACCTTACCAGCGACCGCAACGAAGAGATCGAAGGCAAAAATCATTTCGCTTTGATGCTCTACGAAGTTTTACTTCCGAAATCGACTTGGAATTAACCAATTAATAATATTACTTTTTTAAGTATGGCTCGATATCGAGCCATTTTCCCATTTCGAAATCACATTGGTCGTCATCTAAAATCAAGGTTCCCTTAGCAGGCGTAAAGGTCAGCTCGCCGAAATAGATTTGCCCATTGATGTTGTACAAATCGACGCGGACGAACGGGAATGGTTTGCCGAGGACTTCGGCCATATTAACCATTTCATCCCAGTTTTTAGGAACAGGAATTGGCTCATCACGCTTTTTCCAGCCGTTGAATTGCGAGCCATCGAATGGCTTCCAATCGATGTAGTAGTTGTTATAGCGAATGTCGATGCCGCGGCCGGTGACGACATACATGCTGCGGGCGACGCCATTATAGACATGGATTTTGTATTCGACTGGCAAAGAGTCAATTTCCCCAAGGTATTTTTCGATAATGATCTGTGGTTTGATGGGCGAGTAGTGCATTTCCAGGGTCTTTTTGCCGTAGTTGGTTTTCAGCCATCTGGTGAATTTTTTGCGCAAAGGTATTAAATCGAGCTTCGTTTTATCGCGGACGATTTCATTGAAAGCGCAGGCATGGGTGGCTTTGATGACAAAAGAGTTGGGAAGGTGGGCGAAATCGATTTCATCGAATTTGTTGTATATCCCGTAAATTGGGATTAGATTTTTCTCAAAGCCTTGATCGGCGACGTATTCACGGACGCCAACTCGCCCGGCGCATTTGATGATTAAATCATCGTGGGGGTAGACAAAGAGGCGCAGATACTGCAGTTTTTCCGTATAGCGGCTTGGGTTTTCGAGGTCTAATTTGTGGTGGGTGATGTATTTATACTGCTGCTTAACATATTGCACCGGAAAGTATTTTCTTAACAATCCGCGAAACGGAAGATATAAAGCGCGTTTGAGTTTGTTTTCGTGTAGATTTGGGTTTGCCATAATCGAGTAAAAATAGTATAAGCCGAAATAATCATTTTTACAAACATCGCTAATATGATAGTATAAAATACTACCGAAGGACTTATGAAAAAAGCATTTACGAGCTGGATCTATTACGTTATTGGCGGAGCGCTCTTTTTGGTAGCCGCCGGCATCGCCATCATTCCTGATGTCGTCGATAATTACGTGGCGACGATGGAAGAGTGGTACGCTCATTATATTTTTCTTTTTATCGGCGTCACCTATTTATTCATCGGCTTCGTCTGGCAGGATCTTTTTAAGGCCCGCATACGGCAGCGGACGAAAAATTGGGATGGCCCATTAGGACCAGAAGTCACTGATCGAGCTTGGGCGCGATGCGCAGCCTTTTATATCGCCGCGGCCTTATCGATTATCGCCGGCGTCATCTTCACGTTTATCACCATTTAATAATTTATCGCCTCAATCAACCTTACACTTT
>JBAZDT010000080.1:0-4471 GCA_041654325.1 Bacilli bacterium
GACGCCGGCTTTGCTGGCCGCATAGTTGGCTTGTCCGATGTTTCCATAGACGCCGACGACTGACGAGATATTGATGATGCTTCCGTATCCGGCTTCTTCCATCTTCGGTCCAAAGACGCGCGCCATATTAAAGACGCCTTTGAGGTTAACCGAGATGACGAGGTCAAATTGCTCATCGGTCATTTTTCTGGTCATGGCATCGCGGGTTATGCCGGCATTGTTGACGAGAATGTCAGCTTTTCCGTATTTGGTAAATACGTATTCACCGAATTTTGCGACATCATCGCTATTGGCGACGTTTAATTTGTAAAACTCGACATCAGGATGGCTGTAGGTGAGATCCATCATATCGACGGCGATGACCTTCGCTCCGTGTTTGGCGAAGAGTTCGCTCATCGCCTGTCCTAATCCTTTAGCCCCGCCGGTGACGATGGCCACTTTATTCTGCAGTCTCATTTTTCATTCCTCCTTTATTGATAAAAAATGATTATATTTTCTTAAAGATGATGGCTGTGCCCATCCCGCCGCCGATGCAAAGAGAGGCGAGCCCGAGTTTGAAATCGTGTCTTTGCATGATATGGAGCAGCGTGACGCTGATTCGGGCTCCGGAAGCGCCGACGGGGTGGCCGAGGGCAATCGCACCGCCCTGAAGATTGGTCTTGGCCAGCAACTCGTCAAAACCGATGTCGTGTTCTTCAGCAAGACTCTTGAGGACGCCGAGACTCTGCGCGGCAAATGCCTCATTCAGCTCGATGACATCCATGTCTTTTAATTTATATCCGCTTCTTTTCATAACATCGCGGATGGCGGCGACAGGCCCGAGGCCCATATATTGGGGATCGACGCCGCCCTGGCCGATGCCGACGATTTCAGCTAGTGGTTTAAGATGATGCTTTTGAACAGCTTCCTCACTCATCAGCATTAAAAATGCTGCTCCGTCGTTGATACCCGATGAGTTTCCGGCCGTGACGCTTCCGTCTTTAACAAAAGCGGGGCGAAGAGCGGCCAGCTTTTCCAAATTAGTCGTCCGATTAGGATACTCATCGCGGTTAAAGATGATGTCGCCTTTACGGTCTTTGATGGTGATAGGAACGATTTCGTCATCGAACAAGCCCGCATCGACAGCTTTGATGGCCTTGGTTTGCGAGGCATAGGCAAACTGATCTTGTTCCTGACGGCTCAAAGCGAATTTAGCGGCGATGTTTTCAGCCGTGACGCCCATGTGGACTTGCGAATAGGCATCGGTCAGAGCATCGTAGATCATATGATCGGTAAGTTTAAAATCGCCCATTTTAATGCCACCGCGAACGGCAGATGGGATTAAGTGCGGAGCGCGAGTCATAGACTCGATGCCGCCGGCGATGACGATTTCATCAAAGCCGTCGCGAATGGCGGTGTAGCCCGTCAGGACGGATTTCATCCCCGAACCGCAGAGCATGTTAATCGAATAAGCCGGTACTTCAACCGGTATGCCGGCTTTGATTGAGACTTGACGTCCGGGACCTTGGCCGAGGCCGGCCGAAAGGACATTGCCGACGATTACTTCGCTGACATCCGTCCCTGCAACTTTGGTCGCGCTGAGCAAGGCCTTGACGACTTCGGCGCCGAAATCGGTCGCATCAATTGTTTTGAGCGATCCGAGCATTGAACCGGTGGCAGTTCTTTTCGCGGCAACTACATAGACTTTTTTCATACTTTTCTGTTCTCCTTAAAGTGCATTCTTTTCAATTTCTTCTTTTAGAAGCGGCAAAATTTGATTGATGTCGCCGACGATGCCAAGATCAGCTACTGAGAAGATCGAAGCGGTCCGGTCTTTATTGACGGCGATGATGTAGTCGCTTTCTTCCATGCCGGCCAGGTGCTGAACGGCACCGGAGATGCCGAGTGCCAGATAGAGTTCAGGGCGCACCGTTTTGCCGGTCTGCCCCACTTGCCGATCGGGATTAATTTTTCCGCAGTCAACTAGCGATCGTGAGCAGGAATATGTTCCCTTGATTAGTCCGGCGAGATATTGGGCGGTTTTGAGATTCTCGTCACCGCCGATTCCGCGGCCGATTGAGATGAGAATTTTTGCTTCTTCGATATTGGCAATCTCTTGGGCGGCCACCACTTCTTCAAGCACCTCAACGCGCGGCTTATCAACTACAACATCGAGATGGATGACATTTACCAGGCGGCCCTTGTTGACACCGATGCGCGCCATGACGCCCGGTCGGACGGTCGACATCTGCGGGCGGTGGTCGGGGCAGATGATGGTAGCAAAAAGATTCCCGCCAAAAGCCGGACGCGTCATGAAAAGAGAACCGTTTACGTCGATTTCGAGTTTGGTGCAGTCGGCGGTTAGACCGGTGCCGAGGCGGGCGGAGAGACGCGGGGCTAAATCGCGACCGATTGAGGTCGCCCCCAAAAGGATGACGTTCGGATTTACGGTGGTGATGACTTTTTCAAAAGCCCTGGCATAGGCATCAGTTAAATAGTATTTAAGATTTGAATTGTCGACCGAATAAATAAGGTCGATGTCGAGATTTTTCAAGTCCTCGATGAGCCCGGACAAATTGCTGCCGACGATGCCGGCGACGACATGCCCTCCGGAGACATCGGCTAAATCGCGGGCGGCCCCGAGGAGTTCCAGCGATACTTTTTGAATCTTGCCATCGCGGACTTCAATAAAAGTTAGAATGTCTTTGTTCACCGTGTGGCCCTCCTAGATGATGTGGCGCTTCTTCATCGTATCGATGATGGCCTTAACGGCCTCGCGCGGTTCGACTTCGAGAAGATTTTTTTGTTTATCGACAACTTTGTTCCAAGTCGATTTGACTTTGGTCGGTGATCCTTTTAAACCTAGTTTTGCGGTGTCGACGATGATGTCGGAGGCTCCTTTTAATTCGACGCTTTCGGTCTCCGTGGCTTCGATGAGCCGGCCGACATGAAGCGAGCGCGGTTTGGCGGCATCGCCCAAGATTGTCACCAGCAAGGGAGCGGTGGCTTTTAAGGTTTGATAGCGGTCTTCAAATTGGCGGACGGCGATATAATGACCATCCTCAAACTTGAGGCTATTCACATAAGAGATTTGTGGAATACCAAGATGCTCGGCAATCTGCGGTCCGACTTGAGCAGTATCACCATCGATGGCCTGGCGGCCGGTGATGATTAAGTCGTATTCGAGCGTCTTTAATAAACCGGCAAGGGTCAGGGAAGTGGCTAGGGAATCGCTTCCGGCAAAAAGCCGATCGGTCAGGAGCATGGCGCGGTCAGCCCCCATTGCCAGGGCTTCATAAAGTACTTTTTTAGCTTGGGGCGGACCCATCGAAACGACGGTGATGTGAGCTTGATGGGCGTCTTTGAGGCGAAGGGCGAATTCGAGTCCGACTTTGTCATCGGGATTCATGATTGAAACGGCGCCTTCGCGATTGAGGGTACCGGTGATGGGATCGATTTTGATCTCGGTCGTGTTCGGAACTTGTTTGATACAGACGATTATCTTCATCTTTATTACCTTAAAACCGCCGCGGAAATAACCATTCTCTGCACTTCCGAGGTTCCTTCGTAGATTTCCGTGATTTTAGCATCGCGCATCATGCGCTCAACAGCGTATTCTCGAGTGTAGCCGTATCCGCCGTGCAGTTGAACGGCCTTATTGGTGACCATCATCGCCGTTTCGGAGGAGAAGAGTTTGGCCATAGCCGCATCTTTTGATAAGGTTTTGGCTTTTTGCTCTTTTGAGGTAATCGCCCGCTCGACTAATAGACGGGCGGCGTCGATATGAGTGGCCATGTCGGCGATCTGAAATTGCGTATTTTGAAAAGCGGAGAGCGGACGCCCGAATTGCTTTCGTTCCTGAACATAGTTCACCGTCTCGCGAAGGGCGCCTTCCGCGATGCCGAGAGCTTGGGCGGCGATGCCGATGCGGCCGCCGTCAAGCGTTTTCATCGCCACTTTAAAACCTTCGCCGACGGGGCCGAGGATATTCGCCTTTGGAACGCGGACATTTTGCATGATCAATTCGCAAGTCGAAGAACCGCGAATGCCCATCTTTGCTTCTTTTTTGCCGACGCTGAAGCCGGGCATGTCGGCTTCGACGATAAAAGCGGTGATGCCTTTGATGCCTTTGCTCTTGTCGGTCATGGCAAAGATGAGATAGACATGGGCATAACCGGCGTTGGTGATAAATATTTTAGTTCCGTTGAGAATGTAGGAGTCGCCATCTTCAATGGCTATCGTCTGCTGATTAGAGGCATCCGTGCCGGCATTTGGTTCGGTGAGACCAAAGGCGCCGAGCCACTCTCCGTTAGCTAGCTTAGGGAGATATTTTTGCTTTTGTTCTTCGCTTCCGAGCTCGGTGATAGGAGCGGTGCAAAGCGAGACGTGCGCCGACAAGATGGCGCCGGTCGTCGCACAATACGAGGATATTTCGCGAACGGCGTTAATATACATTTTATAATCGCCGCCGGCACCGCCATAGGCTTTGGGG
>JBAZDT010000081.1:0-4436 GCA_041654325.1 Bacilli bacterium
CCAATCTCCGTACAAAATTCTTTATCGTGCGAAAATGCTTGAGCGTGTTTTCAGCAACTACCGCCAGATACGCCTTTACCAAATGCGGTAATCCAGCAAATTCTCTAGCGATAAATTTTTTCTGCAGCTTTGGAAACAGATCGCTTTTTAACATCAACTGATGCAGTAAATGAGCGATTTGCAGCAGATAATAATAGTTTTTCATCGCGAATCCAATCGTTCAGTAGCTATGTTCCAGTCGATACCCACCGTTTTTCTGAATGTTGAATGCTTCCTCAATTTTCCATCGGTAGCGTGCCTCCTTTGCCAGTTTTGCGGCGTTTTTCTTGTTTGGCCGGGAATCGGTAAGCCAGACAAAAGTCTTCTTCTCGATTCCCTCCGGCGTGATTCGTATTTCTTCACATTTGAGCAAATGACAGCATTGCCCTTCGTGTTTTATGTTCAGCGCCCAGGTAAGATGCTGGTAAACTCCCTTCTCTGGTGAGTAATCAACAGACCGACCGGGATTAAGATCAAACTTCCAGTTTGCCATTTCGTGCACATCCGGCAGACATTTATCCTTTAAAGTAATGAAGTAAGCCCATTGATTTTTCTCACAGATTCTCAGTACGTTTTTGTTCGGATAAAGTCCGTCAAGCAGGAAACATATCCGCAATCTCGGGAAACGTTTTTTCAAGATTTCCGCCAGACGATAAAAAGCTTTAAGTTCACAATCCTGCTTGACATATTCATCCTCATTCTCAACAAAGACCGTCGCCAGCGAAAAGAACAGGTTGTCATTGGTAGCGAGTTTAGCCTCAAGCGCATAATAATAGCTATAGGTTTCTCCGCAAATTTTCTTATAAACGGCATTCGGATGTCGCCCTTTCTTTGTGTGGAGGTGAACGCCGTCAACCGCCACCATAAATTCACCGCTGGAATTTCGGTACTTATCCAGCACCCGGGAAGTAATCAGACGTTTTGTCATTTCGCTGGGTAACAGCTCCAGAGAGTCAGCCGGATTCATTTTCTCCATGAAATAACTCATGGTTTCAGCAGTAGCAACACATTTTTCATCAGTACCGCTCAAAGCCAGAAAATTGTAAAGGAAATTTATAGCCCGCCGCTCACTTTCCAACTGGCTGCGGCTACCGCAATGAAACAGGAACATGGTCAATCCAAGGTAAAGCAAATGCTCTTTTGAATAAATAATCCGTTCCGGGGAACGCGGTTCCGGCATACTTTTCAACTTTTCGTTGAAATCCGGAAAAAAGTGATCAAGCAGGATTTTTATCAGGTCTGCCGTGACTGGTTCAGGCGCTTGAGGTTTTTGTTTACGGCCTGCTTTGTGCTTACGTGCTGTTTTATTATCTGCTCGCTCAGCGCTGAGATTTCCTTGAGCGCTTTTTTTATCCTGCGATGTTCCTTGACCCACTTGTCTACCTCCTCGACCAGGTCAACCGGTACATAAACACTTTTAGTTTTTCCTCTGACTTTCTTGGTCAGAATATGTGAAATATGTTTTTCGCCTTTGGCGCAGCGGCAGTTCGGGTTTCCGCAAGTTACCCGTACCTTGGTCAAAGAGCCCTCGATAAAAGGTTTTCCACTGGTTAGATTTTTTATCGCCGCTTTCCGTCTTGTTTCCAGAACATTGATTGATATTCCTTTTTCTTTTGTCATGGCTGACCTCAAATTTAAAGATTTTATATATTATACGTACATATACGTATAATATCTAAAGCAAAAAAAGCAAGCGCGAAGAATGTTTTTTCCTGAAAAAAGATTTTTCTGGGAAGATTAACACGAAGAAAGTTTGATTTTTTGTCGCTGTGCTGCGATAATGGTTTTTCAGGATAAATAGTTCCAAATAGCAATTTAAAAATAAACCAGGTACCATAATTTCAATTTTTAAAGAGTTTTTACCTCAGAGGACTTCTTGATCTCGTGGATAGATACCGTTTAGCTGTTGATCTTCAAGTCCCCTATGCTTAAATGTTAAAAATTATCAGATAAAAATCGGCATGGAACTACTAAAAACTCATAGAAGATTTTAAGTCGCACCTAGGTAAGCGTCATTGCTGACACATCTGTTTTTCCGACGTCGGGGATGATATTTTTACTGATTGAACATCAATCGGAGGAATATCGAGATGAAAGAAGAACTGATGAAACGTTGGCAGCCGATCATCGCCCAATGGCAGGTCAGCGGATTGAGTAAAACTGAATTCTGCCGTCATAACAACATCGACCTCACGTTGTTCAAGTACCATTCGATCAAACGGCATGCCTACTGCAAACCGCGAAAAGACGTTTCGCCTGAAGGTTCAACCGAGGACAATGTTTTTGCGGAAGTGGTCTGTACGTCCGCCGCGCCGAAACCGGTTGTGACGACTAAGAAAACGACGACCGGGATGAAATCGTCGTTGCTTCTTCACTTGGCTGTGCGGCGGCAGCATCGAGTTGACGGCGAATTTCGATGCGGAACTGCTCAAACGCGTGCTGCAAATTGCGATGGACATATGATCGGACTGCCGGGTGATCGGCCGATTTATCCGTATATGAACCCGACCGATATCCGGTTGGGTTTTCGCAGGTTGAGCAAGCTGATTTATCAGCATGGCGGAAGGCCGTACGACGGAGCCTATTATGTGTTTTTGAACCGTCCGAAAACGCATGTGAAGATCATGTTCTGGGATGGCGACGGAATGGCGATTTTTTACAAATATCTTGCCAAAGGAACTTTTATTTTACCGCCGGGGCAGGGTGAAAAAGTGTGCCTTGACCGCCGTCAGTTGACGCTGTTTTTAGAGGGAGTGACGCCGTTGAAAATCAAACCGAGATTTCTGCGAAAATAGTTGGAATTTTCAGGTGAAAATTACTGGTTTTATGCTATGTTTTTAGATGGGTAAATTCTGTAAAAATTCGGTTCAAGTCGATGCCGAAGAAACGGCCTTGCGATCCATCATCGAAGAGCAGAAAACCCTCATCGCCAAACAATCCGAGATCATCGCCCGGCAAGAACGAACCATCAAACTGCTGCAAAAGGCGGGGTTCGGGCAAAAGTCCGAAAAAATCATCGACACCGACGAACGCCAAAGGGTGTTCGAGGACATTTTAAACGAAGTCGATCGGCTCAATCCGCCGGCCACTGGTTCATCAAGATTTTTATCTATCTCAAATACGCCGAGCCGGCGAATACGTTGACGGGCGTGAAACGCGCACCGTCCCCGGATTTCGCGATCCCCGGCGGCATCTTCGACGAGAGCTGGTACGCCTGGATGATCTATGCCAAATACGTGCTGAATCTGCCCTATTCCCGACTGGCCGAGGAGCTGTGGGCGGCCACTGGGGTTGAGCTCAACCGCCAGACCACGAGTGCGAGTGGGATCAAAGTAGCGGAAGCACTGCGGCCGCTTTACGAACTCATGAAGTGCGACGTAATCGACCGCGACATTATTTTCACCGACGAAACGCCGGTCCGAATGCTGGATCTCGACAGCGGCAAAACCAGAAAAGTTTACATCTGGGTCTACGTCGGCGGCGGCAGCGGACCTCCCTATCGAATCTATGAATTTACCGCCGAACGCAACCACGAGTATCCGGAAAAATTCCGGAAAAACTTCCATGGCTTGCCCATGCCGATGCGTTCAGCGGTTACAACGAACTGTTCAAGGACGGACGCATCGTCGAATGCGGGTGTTGAATGCATGTTCGCCGTAAGTATTTCGAGGCGGAAGATGTGGAACCTGAACTTCGCCGTCGCGTATTGCGTCACATCCGCAACCTCTACCGTTACGAGCGCGTTTTGAAAAAGTACGACCGCGAAGAAGACGCCGAATTTATCCTGAAAGTGCGGAGGGAGAAGATCGGCCCGATCATCGACAAACTCTTTGCAATGACCGCCAAGGCCCTAGCCGAGGGACGAGTCATGCCGAAATCGGCGTTCGCCGGGGCGATCACCTATATGCATAGCCTGGACAAGGTGCTGAAAACCTTCCTCGATAATCCCTATCTGGAACCCGACAACGGCACCAGCGAACGCGCCTTGCGGCCGATCACCATCAGCCGCAACAACTGGATGTTCCTGAGCAGTGAAAAAGGCGGCGAAACCATGGGCATCCTGATGACTCTGGTCTAGACCTGCCGCGCCATGAACATCAACGTCCTGGTTTATCTGGAAGACGTTCTGCGTCGCATCAACGGCCTCCCGCAATCCCGACTCCACGAACTTGCCCCCGGCAACTGGAAAAAACTCGACTCATATTACAACTGATCTGTTTTACGATCTCCCGACCGACATGTATCAGCAATGACGCTTACGCACCTAGTGGTTATTTTGAAAGTACGTTCCGCAAAATATATAAAACTGCGAAACTTCGTAATGTTTTAATAGGCAAGATATAAGCTGCTCAGACCAGAGGGGGTTCGAATTCAATTCTCTCCGCCATTTTTGCATC
>JBAZDT010000082.1:0-4424 GCA_041654325.1 Bacilli bacterium
TTCGAAAAATTACTTGCTGAAAAGCGTGGTTTAGTTTCGAAAAAGAGCGTCATCAATTGGGGCAACCCCAAGAAAAGAAACATTTTAGTAGACGAAACTTTGAAACAATTCGCGGACATTTAAAGCTATTTCTCGCCTCTTTTAGACATAGCCATCGGTGAATTACTTTTTAATTCATAAAAGTAATAATCATATTACCAATTTAAATTAATGATTAAAAAGCGTACATCATGGCGCTGCCGCCGGTGACGATCCAACAGGCGAGGATGGCGACTAATAACGCGCCGACAAATACGTTGCCGGTTTTCTTATAGCAATACGTGCAGATCAAAGAGAAGACGATTACTTGCGGGGCGAAGACGATCAACAAGGACATAAACGGCCCGCCAAATGTCGTCCCAAACAATAAATCAGCCCCCGGACCAATTTGGGCAAAGAAGGGAATGTATTCCAGCAAGATGATGAACAAGATGCCACCGACCATGCAAAGGGCGTATTTCCACCATACTTTGAGAAAGGCTTTGAGACCGGATTCATTCGTCCCCAATACGCGATTAGAGGCAAAGATCTTCGAATTGTTAAGGATGAAAAACAAGGCGAAGATGGGAATGTAAACGAGGAACTGCAAGAATCTTGACAGGTTGAACATCTTGAAAAACGGCCAGATAAACCGGAAATCGAGTTGGAAGACAACTTGGCAGAAGACAACCTGCAAGTACATCCAAAGAACGCCGATAGCGACGACAATCGCTGATTTACCAAGCAGGGCCCAGTCGAATTTGCGCTTATGCAATTCATCATCGCGGGCCATGCCTAAATCGACAAAATCGGTGTCGAGAGTACCTTTCTTCTTTTTCTTAAACCATGGAATCAAAGTAAAGCCGAGCATGATGAGGATAAGCACGAGATACCAGACGAGAAAGCCATTGCCAATCGTCATCGAAAATACTTGCTCAGGAAGCGGGAATAAGCCATGTCCTAACTGGGTGAGGAACGGATAGGTAAGCGCGGAAATGGCCATGGTCAGCAAAGCTGCTTTCCACCACTTCCAGCCCTTCTTTTCTTTTTCGGGGCGAATGGCAATACCAGCGAATACTGGGGCAAACCAATTGACGTATTTGAAAACCATGATCATTGCGACGGCGGAAGCAATCGCCAAAAGCATCGCCGCAAAGACCAAGAACTCCTTGATTAAGAAGGTTTGGTTGTTCTTATCGATGGACAAAGCGACGCCATTCGCGCTGCTGACCCATTCGAGAGTGTCGGCAATCGCTGATCGGTTATGAGTCAATAACCTATGGTTAGTGTTATATAAATTACGTCTAACGGATGTACCCAGAGCAAAATCTTCGTTAAACGTTTTGTTCCATTCCGGCTCTTCACCAGTTCCTGGATTTAGGAAGTTGCGCGAAGGTTCGCCTTGAATGACCAAGTCGCCATTTGGCGGCGTCTGAAAATCCCTGAACATGTTAAATTCATCATATTTAGCGGATAAGAGCAATGGGTTGTTCCAAAACATATCAGCGACGTCATCTTCATCAGAGTCATACGCCATTCTGCCGTCGGCATCGCGCATCGTTTTGAATATTTCTCCAGCTTGCAAAATCGTCGCCCGCGGCGTGATATCAATGCCATCCAATTCGGCCCCGCACATCGCTGCCGAAACCGACCAGGCCGCCCACGTGCCCATCGAGTGGCCCGTCACCGCCATCTTCGTTCGATCAACACATGCTTGGGTCGCAAGCCATGTATAAGCGGCGATTCCGCCCATTGAAGCATCTTTGATATAATTATCATCAGCTAAGACATCTCCGGTTTCTTGATCGATCGATTTCGAATATTTATCGATAAAAAAGTCGATATTCGAGAAGTTCATCATTATTTTGTAGCGATTGGGACCGCTGACAAAGGCATAGGTTTTATCTTCTTCGGAGTCCCAGCCATAGTTGATGTTGGCAACTTTGTGGTTGACCCAGCCTCTTGAGGCGATTCCGGTCGTCGTCGCCCCATGGCCAAATTCATCGATGGCCAAAGCGACATAACCATGCCGTGCGAATTCGATGGCAAAGCCCGCGCTCGTCTCATGGTCGTTTTGATAGCCGTGTAAAAGGAGCACTGCCGGAGCTGGGCTTCCTTCGCGTGCGCTTTTGGGAACATAAAGCTTATATCCCATCGAATAATCTTGGCCATCGACGGTTTGCGAGGCAATCATTCCGCTTGTGACATCGATGCCTCCCCAGTCTTTTTGGATGCCGTCACCGAGGCCGATGCATAGAAGGGTGGCCAATAAAAAAGAGCTTAAAACGATTAATGGTTTCTTGGCTCTCATGATAAACTGCATAATACCAGTGAAAAAAGTTTTGATCTTGCTCATGATTTTCCCCCATCAAAATTATTTATATATTTAAATTATACACAATTTGTATTGTGCGACTAAAAGAAGATAAAATAGTAATAATGAAAATCGTCATCGCTTCGGATTCATTCAAAGGGACCTTATCATCTTTAGATATCTGCCATCTTTTCGAAGACGAAATGACGAAATACCCTCTGCTGAAAGGCATCTATCTTCCGATTGCCGATGGCGGAGAAGGTTCGCTCGACGCAATTTCGTATTCAATCAAGGGGCATTATGTTCCGATTGTAGTCAAAGACCCATATTTTGCGGAAATACCCACCAAATATTATATCGATATTGACAATAACGCCTATATTGAGACCGCCTCCTGTGCTGGGCTTTGCTTAATCAGGGACTTAAACCCGATGAACACCACCACTTATGGTTTGGGTCAACAAGTATTAGATGCTCTCAAAAAAGGTTGTAAAAAGATTTATATCTTCTTAGGTGGCAGCGCCACCAATGACGGCGGATGCGGTTTATTCTCCGCCTTAGGCACCAAATTCACGAATCGCCGGGGTGAGGTTTTTATTCCGACCGGGGGCACTCTTAAAGATATCGTGAGCATCGATAATTCCTTGACTCTCGCTTTGCTTAAGGCCGTCCAAATCATCGGCCTGTGCGATGTCAAAAACCATTTATACGGCAAGAGCGGGGCCGCTTATGTTTACGCTCCGCAAAAAGGCGCCGATGAAAAGATGGTTAAGAGTCTTGACGAAGGGTTAAGAACTCTCGCACGCGCCATCAAAAAGGATTTGCATAAAGATATCGCAAGTGTCGATAGTTCGGGGGCCGCCGGAGGTCTTGGCGCCGGTATCTTGGCATTCGGAAACGGAGATCTGAAATCAGGCATCGACACAGTATTGAATCTCCTGAATTTTGCGAAGGTTATCAGAGATGCCGACTTCATTATTTCAGGGGAAGGAAAACTTGATAAGCAGTCATTTAACGGCAAGGTGATTCAAGGAATTGCTTCCCGATGCCAAAAAGAAAACAAGCGTTTATTGCTCATCGTCGGTGAATCCGAGGTATCGCTTGGAGAAGCCAAGAAGAAGTATTCCTGCATCGAGCAAATCTTTGAGACAAACATGAATCATCTGCCATTTAAAAAGATACAGCATTCCGCCTCAGCGATGTACCAAGAAGCGGTTCATAGATTACTATCGACAATCGTAAATCAATAATGGATTTTTGCACTTGCAACGAAAAACTACAAAAGCAACGTTGCGAATAAACCGCCTTAAAATATTGAACCAACAATTTGTTTATATCAAAATGTCAAAGACATTTACTTTGCAAGAATTTATTGACGGCGGACTTGTATAGAATAGGCTGTTCAAGATGATGCATATGGGCTGAATCAGGAAGAACCTCGACGAGCGCCTGACGAAAAGCTTGTTGAAACCCTCGCACGGTCTCGACTCGGGCTTCGTCGTATTGTCCGCAAGTTAGAAGCACCGGAACAGCAATCTCGTGGAGCCGCCCCGATAAGTCGAATGTCTTAAGGTTCCCGGTCACGGTGAATTCGCTCGGGCCCCACATGGTTAGATAGACATCGGGATTAAGCATTCCCAGCGCGTTCATAAGCGACGCCGGCCACGGATCTTTGCGATAAATATATTGACGATAATAAGCCATCATCGCCTCTTGATAAGCATCGCCGAAATCGCTCTTCTTTTCACACGCTTCAATCGTCTCCACCACACCTAGAGGCAACGTCTTCATGTTCTTGCGCTGATCGCTCATCCATCGTGGCGCGCTGAGCAAGGGACCAGACAATATCAAACCTTTTAGGCCGATAGGTTGTTTCTCAAGAGCAAAAGAAGTGACGAGACCAGCACCCCATGAAAAACCGAGGAGAACGTATGCATGGAGTTGAAGAGCGTGAAGGACTTCAGCGAGTTCTTCGACATAATGATCCGCCGAATATAAACGCATGGTTGTTGCCCGGTCAGAACGGCCACTGCCCAGCTGGTCGTAAAAGTAAACGGGGCGATCGATTGCTAGGTCGGAAACGACTTCCGGC
>JBAZDT010000083.1:0-4371 GCA_041654325.1 Bacilli bacterium
GTAATCGGATAGATGCCCGCTACTTCAGTGAAGTTATAACTTGCGAGAGCCGCTGCGGTATTCCCGTCGACGGATAAGAATTTTTTGTTAATTGCCATGGATTATCTCCTTTAAATTTTCCTGCTTTATTATATGCGTAAACGCATATTTTTTCAAGGTAAAATGCTTATAAAAAAAGAAGCCCGCGAGTTTCGGACTTCTCTAATTTTTATTTACACGCTTTCTTGAGCTTACGCTCGGCTTGTTCGAGGGTGATCAGTTTTTTCAAGACGCGCAGGTCAGCGTCGCTCAGGGTCGCATTGCGATCGAATAAACCACTTGTAAAAACCAACTTTTTGCTCATGAAATCGAGAACCGACTCATAACCAGAAACGTCTTTTTTGGTGACGATAAGGCGTGGTTTGGCGACTTTTTTGTTTTCGAGAGCCAATTCTTCAGCATATTGTTCCATCGAACCCAATAGCTTGCGGATATCATACGTGAAATCCATATTCACAAGCGGATCGAAGTAGGAAAGAGTTTTATTGATGACATCAGGGAAAACACCGAGGTCTTTGGAAAGATGTTCGGATGTTAAGTACTTTCGAGGATTTTTCTTAATCGCGGCAATATATTTGCGAACGCTATTCAGAGAGGGTCCGTTCATTTGTAGTTCTCCTTTTATTAATTATATACTTATTAAAATCTATCGACAATAAAGAAGAAAACCGCACAAAGTGCGGCTTTTTAGTCGATGGTACACCGTGCAGGGATCGAACCTGTGACCCGCTGATTAAGAGTCAGCTGCTCTACCATCTGAGCTAACGGTGCGTGAATGCCAAATAATAGTAATAGATTTTAGCTTAGGTTTCAAGGACAACCAAGTATTTTCTTATAGAAAAGGGCAATCTTGCGACTGCCCTAAGCGATAAGTAAGAAGGTTTATACTCCACCGCGAAGATAACGTTGTTTCTCCTCTTGGCGGTGACGGAAGTCAGCAAGGTAATCCATAACGGTGATATAGATTGCGACTCCGGATGTCAAAAACCCTAAGATGAGCAGGACGATCGGACCGGCTAAGTACTCCATTGAATACTCAATGGTTAGGAAGTTCTGCGTTATCGGGATTTCATACATCACATTAAAGTAGATGAAAATCATCAAGAAGGCGGCGATCAACGAAAGAGATGCCCCTACCGTCCGAATAATAAGTTTGGGAAAGAGCATCAAAACAGCGGCGGCGACAAATAAAAGTAAACCGGTGCCGACAAATGTGTTGTTGGGAAAGAAGACAACACCAAAGGAATGAGCAACACCCGTGGTAACCACATTTGGCGTCTGCGATAAATCGGTGTGGGTGAATAACCCAGCAATACTTTGCACGTTAACGCCAAAGAGAATATCCGATAAGCGGTATGTCTGCGTTCCGCTGGTAATCGATTCAAGAGTGTATCTTTCCTGATTTGAAGCATAAGCAAGATTTGTGACATTGACGGTCGCTGCCGGAAGGACGAGGAAGACAAAGATCAAAATTGTCAGTAAAATCACGACGAAACTCAAGTAGTTTTTCTTAGAAAACTTAAGCGCTTTGTCGAGTCCTTCTAAAAGTTTATCTTTAAAAGTTTTTTCCATTGTGTCCTCCAAAATATAGTGATGGTAAATTAGGCAACAACTGTAATCGTGCTTGCAGAAAGAGGCATTAATTGTGGCTTATTATACCAGCCGAGGTGACCATGGAAATTGATTGTCGTCGTGCCGCTAACCCAGTCGGCCATCAAGGCGATGAGAGCTTCCTGAACTGGCTTTCCGACATGGTAGTTAACATACATATCAACATCGGTGGCGCCGAGCTTAAATTTGATGGTTACGTGACCGCCACCGGAGGTCAACAGTTCTTTGCCAGATTGATAGACGAGGCCGTTTACTTGGATGATGGCACAATCGTGGCCGGTGAGATTAACAGTTGAGAATTCAGCTTCAGAAGCGATGATGATATCAACTGGTTCGGTGACTTCGGCATAAGCATAGTCGATTGCCATTTCGGTCGGTTTCATTTCGGAAAGGCCATTATATGGAGCATATTTGCCGGTGACCATAACTAAATCGCCAATCGCGAATTCGTTTTGGAACCAGATGTTGGAAAGTTGACCAGCATAGAGCATAATCGCATATTCGCCATCAGCGATGAAGACGCCGGAGTAAAGGTGTGTTGTGTTTGGCTCCATCGTGCCAGTGATATAACCTCTCGTCGTAAATTCTTGATCGACGGCGATTGTCCCGCGAACTTCGCTAATCGGGATTACGACTAACTCATAACCGCGCTGAGCGATGGAAATCGTCCACGAAACCGCTTTGGTAAGGGTGCCATAAGCGATTGTTCCGGTAAGCGTTGAGGTGTAATCATCAAAATCGAAAATTTTCGGTGCAAGACGAGCATGAGTGGCATCCGGAGAGCCAAGTTTAATGCTCCAGTTTGCGGCCGTTGTCTCGTCGATGGCATAGGTAATCGTGACTTCGACGCCATTGACCATGTCGACTTTTAGCGTCTCAGTGTTAATTTTGACCATCGTGGTCGCGCTGAGCGTCTGGCCCGATGTCAAATTGATGGTCATCGAGCGATCGCTATAAGGCGTGCCAGATGAGGCATTAGTGAGCAAAGCGCCGATTTCGCTAACCGCATCAACGACTAGTTGTTCGGTCGGAATAGCTTCTTCGCAGCCAACAAGGGCAGTCAATGCAAAGACGGGGATGAGTAGTTTGGCAAGTTTCATAATTTAATTCCTTTCTTTGAAATTATACCTGCGTTACATCGGTGATGTAATTGCTTCCAGGAGTGTTGTTGAAGAGCTGGATTTGATAGCGTTCAAAATAGGACGCTAAATAACCCACCACTAGATAAGTGTGACCAACCGTGAAGATGCTTTCGTTTGGATATGGATAGCATTGCCCGCTAACTCGCAAATTGAGGTAGAGCGGTTCGCCAGTCGCGCTGGAAACACCATATACAGTCATGTTGTTACTATCGTCTTTCTTATAGTAGTATTGTTCGCCGGCGCCTGAACCTTCTTCGATTTCATCGTCTTCTGCAGGAGTGACATAGCGAATCGTGACGCGGGCTGAGACGACATAACCTGAATAAGGAGCGAAATCTTGATAGGTCGTAAAATCATCGGCATTCATCTCATAGGCAGAGATATCGTTTGGATAACTATTGTAGCGAGGATCGACATCTTCACCAGGATAGAATACTTCTAAAAACTGCGAATTTGGGCCAAAGGCCAACCATTCGAGTTTGCGATCGCCGGTTGTGTTGGTCTGCAAGTCGGAAAGTTGAATATTGTTGTTATACATCGTCGCACGGCAGTAAATTTTGATGATATCCCCGACTTTGACGACTGATGCTAAAGAGGTGTTATAGCCCGCATAAGCGTACATCGAGCAATACTCACCAGTAATTTCATCGACATCTGTAATGTCGCGCAGGACCATACTATCGCCCATCTGGCCGATGACCAGACCGGAAATAATTAATTGCTTGCCGCTGCTTCCACCTTCCGAAATACCATATTCATCATAGTTATCACGAAGATGGCGAAGGGTTGGCTCAGCCACATCATCGCTATAATCGAAACCGGGGTCGGCGGCGCCATGGACGCGGACGCCACAAGCGATGCCACGAGCCTCAGCCTGTTCGAATTTGGTGCGGTAAGGGCAAAGCGTTGAGTCAAGGAATAAGAAATTGCGCGAATAGCATTGTTCGACGATTTCAAGGTTTAGAAGCCGGAAATCAGCTTCGGCGGTCGGCTTATACCAAATAAAGCCAAGGTGGCGATTGCCGGAGCTATCGCGCTCTTCAAAGACGGAAATATCGTTGATGAGGACGATTGTGTGGGCTGATGTCAAAATATTTTTGACAAAGATGGAGGCTTTTTTGCCCCATGGTTGGACTTGCGCAGTCGATTCCGGAGTGTTGATCCCAAGGAAGCGAAGGCGGACAGTCTCAGCATAACCTACGACTTCAAAGTTTGCTGTGTCGCCATCGGTCGCTGATTTAAAAGTGGCGGCTCCGAGGCCATCATCGGTAAAACTGCTGGTGGCGTAAGAATCAGCTTGCGGGAACTTATAGGCATCAGTTATCGGAGTCGATAATAAATCGTCGGGTGTTTCCAATACCGTGCAATCGTTGCCCTCACTGCTCGAGTTGTTATCACAGCTTGAAAGCGGTAAAACGGTAAAAAGGGCTAAAGCAAGGATAATTTTCGTAAATTTCATTTTCTCTCCCTTCTAATTACCGAACGTATTCCGGCATATTGTTATAAGATCCATCGATGATATCTTGAATCGAAGTCTCCGTGAAGAAGATGCTGTCAGTGAGCAAGCCAACTTCGTTAC
>JBAZDT010000084.1:0-4366 GCA_041654325.1 Bacilli bacterium
TCCCACATCATTTTTTTATCGATACTATTTAGCAACAAATCTTTGAAAGATATAGGTGTCTTCGTCATTACAAAAATGAATTTAAGAATAAGCCCCACGATGCCGTGCAAAATATAGCATGCCGTAAGCGCATAAAGCCCTAAATCAAGCCAAAGGACGATGATTGTCGCAATAATAAAAGCGGTCTTGGAGATAATGTCGGCAATTTTGTTTAAAAACAAACGCTCGTAAGCGATTAAGACTCCATCAAGAATGGTGAAAGGAAAAGAAAGAATGGAATATGCTCCGACCATGATGAAGACTATTTTCAGTTGATCAAGTTCTTGCGGAGTAAACTCGAGGAAAATTGAGGGAATAAATATGAAGAAAACGGTGGTCGCGGCCAGGATGATTGCCGAAAGAATCATATATATTTTAAAAATAGTGCCAACTAATCTATTAATATCCAGCTGCCTGTTCTGCCTTCGATAATTCGAGATAAATTTTGTCGTCGCCGTGCTCAAGCCCAAATCGATCAAGAACATGCTGATTATCGCCGTCGCCGAAGAGTATATCCCGTAGCCGCTGTCGCCGACTGAGTCAAGGATGAAAGGGATGAGCAAAAAACCTGAGATGACATTTATGGCAATGAGAATATAGCCGAGAATAACTCCGGCCTTTAATTCTCGGTTGGGTCGCGCCGTTATTTTGTTGATATTTGGTGATTCGTTCATATAATAGTTATATTCCAGCGCTAGAGTTCTTATGTATATTAACATTAAGAATTTATAAACGCCATTAACAAAACGAAAGCTATCCATATGATAATGGCATGATAATTTTCGCTTAGAAGGGTTGCGATTGATGTGTGAAATTGGATTATGTTACAGTATGCAAATAATCACTATTCTAAGATTTCTTAGGCTTGCTGGTGCTTTTCGGTCAAGAACGTTAGTACATCCTGATATACTCGTTTATTATCTGTCTCGTTAAGAACTTCATGTCGCATGTTCGGATAGATAATCATCTGCACATCCTTGATTCCAAGCTTTTTATAAAGTTTATCAAGTTTAATGACACCTTTTGATTTGTTGCCGATTGGATCTTCTGCTCCAGCGATAAGAAGAATCGACATATCTTTGCGGATTTTCTTCATGTATTTTGGTTTGTGAAGGCGGTTCAAGCCTTTTAAAAATTCGCGGTAGAAGCTTTTCTTCGACTCGTATAAAAAACCGCATTTGGGATCTTTGTTGTAGCGTTGGACATTTTCCTCGTTAACGCTCAGCCAATCAGTTCTCGTTTTGTGGTTTTTTACTGAGGCGGTATATGGGCCAAGCATCAATTTGCGCAAAAATGGCGATTTTTGATCGCCGTTTTTCTTATTGACGATGAGGCGGGATAGAAAATATCCGATGCCGATCATCAAACCATTCGGGCCATTTGTTCCGGACAAAATAACTTTATTGACATGTTCAGGATATCTTTGAATGTAGTCTTGGACGATAAAACTGCCCATCGAATGGCCGAGCAAGTATATTGGTAAGACTGAGACGCGCAGTTTTGCAACTAGTTCGTCAACGTTTTTCACCGTTTTCGAAAATCCGGATATTGGCCAAATGCCTAAATCCTTTTCGCTTTCAGCATTTTCACCCTGTCCATAATGATCAATGCAATACACATCGTACCCATTCTTATTCAGGAAATTAGCGAAATCATCATAGCGGAGCGAATGCTCTTCCATCCCGGTGGCGATTATGACGTTAGCAATCGGCTTTCCTATCGTCCACGCGTGACCGTATAACACTTCGCCGCTTTTAAGTTCTAATTTGATTTTTTCTCTTGCCATTTCTGCTTCCTCATTCTTTATTATATGCCCAACTTCTATTCGTAACCATTTGGATTGTTTTTCTGCCAGTTCCACGCATCTTGGCAGCAATCTTCGATTGACAATTGGGCTTGCCAGTTCATCTCGCGCTTGGCTTTGTCGCAATTCGCATAGTTTATATCAATATCTCCATCACGTCTTTTGGTAATCACATATGGAATTTTTATTCGCGTGACCTTTTCAAATGCTTTGACAAGATCTAAAACCGATGTACCTTTGCCGGTGCCAAGATTATAAATCACGAGACCCTTTTTCTGTTCGATTACTTGCAAAGCCGCCAAGTGGCCTTTGGCCAAATCGACGACATGGATGTAATCTCGTATACCGGTTCCATCATGGGTTTTGTAATCGTTGCCGTAAACATTTAAATAGGGTCTTTTGCCAACCGCTACTTGGGTGATGTATGGCATTAGATTATTGGGAATATCGTTTGGGTCTTCGCCGATTAAACCGCTGGTATGAGACCCGATCGGATTAAAATATCGCAAGATGACAATATTCATGTTTCGATCTTTTTGATAAGCTTTTTGCAGTAATTTTTCAATTTCAATCTTCGTCTGGCCATAGGGATTAGTCGCTTTTTTAATCGGGTCTGTTTCAAGAACCGGAACATGATCTGGGACGCCGTAGACGGTCGCCGACGATGAAAAGACGATATTCTTAACACCGAACTCATCCATAAGTTTCAGAAGCATAATCGATGATCCGACATTATTATCGAAATACATTTGCGGCTTTTCGACCGACTCTCCAACAGCTTTTAAACCAGCAAAGTGGATGATAGAGTCAAAGCGATGTTTCATGAAAATATCGCGGATCTTTTTTTCATCTCTTAAATCTGCTAGATAAAAAATTGGCCTGCGCCCCGTGATTCTTTCAATTCGATCCAGAACGAGGATTTTCGAATTGACAAGGCTATCGACGATGACGACTTCATAGCCGGCATTAAGAAGTTCTACGGTAGTGTGGCTGCCGAGATAGCCAGTTCCACCTGTCACTAAAATCGTTTTCATATTTCACCTCGCGGCACTGATCAAATAAATTTGTTTCATTTATTAGCAATTTGATTCTAATGCTCACTTAATTATATTCTAAAGTAAATTCTTTTGTTATATTTGTATTAATATGAGAGACGACATTTTATCACAACAAAATGAGCTGGTGAGCATCATCACTCCGATGCACAACTCGGAATTATTTATTCGCGAGACCATCGAATCCGTTATCTCGCAAACATATCAGAATTGGGAAATGATTATCGTCGATGATTTTTCAAATGACAAAAGTTTGGACATCGTTCAGGAATACGCTGCAAAAGACAAAAGGATAATTGCAATTCCACTCTCACAAAAATCGTCGAATGGTCCGATTGACGTCAGAAATAAAGGTATCGAAGTTGCACGTGGCAGATTCATCGCTTTTTTAGATAGTGATGATTTATGGGACAAAAACAAACTCGAGGTGCAGTTGAGTTTTATGCTCGAAGGAAAAATCGCTTTTTCATACTGCAACTACCGAATCTATGACGATGTAAAGAAGATTATCAAATCCGAATTCGCCGCCCCGGCAAAAGCAACGTACAACGATATATGTAAGGGCAATTATATCGGATGTTTAGCGGCTATGTACGACACCGCGATGATTGGAAAGATTTATATAGTCAACGCTCCTAAAAGAGAAGATTTTGCAACATGGCTTGCGATACTAAAAAAAGTTCCATGTGCTCACAATGTCTCGCAGACGCTTGCGACTTATCGACTACGACCTTATTCGGTTTCATCAAAAAAAAGAAGGCTTATTAAGCATCAATGGTACGTCTACCGAAAAATTGAAAAGATTGGCTTTTTAAAATCCACATACTATTTAATGGCAACCATCATAAACAAATTATTTAAATATTAAGCGTCTCTTTTCAATTCTTCTAATAATAGTTTTGAAGTTAAACCAGGATTAACTTTTCCTCCTGATTTTTTCATGATTTGGCCAATTAAAAAGCCTACGGCACGATCTTTTCCATCGCGGTAATCTTTTATCGAGTCAGGAAAAGATGCGAGCACTTCCTTAATATATTTCTTGATTACAGTTTCATCGTTGATTTGAGTACTTATCCCAAGTTTGTCTTTAGCTTCTTTGACGTTGGAAACATTTGTCAGCATCTCTTGGAAAACATCGCGACCCTGCTTATTGGAAATTTCTTTATCTTCAATCATGTTTACCAGCAAGGCTAGTTGTGAAGGTGAGATAAAGAAGTTTTCAATCGGAATATTTCGTTTATTCAAATACGCGAGCACTTCGCCGACCACCCAGTTCGCCAACGACTTATAGTTTTTCGTATATTCGGCGGCCTTGTCATAATACTCGGCAAGTTCTTTGCTTTGCAAAATAATCGAGGTATCCCGTTCGCTTAAACCTTGGATGTTGAGATAGCGTTCTTCTTTATCCTTGGCGAGTTCGGGACAAGATGAAATCGCGCTGTCGATAAAGTCACGGCTTAACTTAATA
>JBAZDT010000085.1:0-4342 GCA_041654325.1 Bacilli bacterium
GAATTTCCCTTTGGCGTGTTTTATTTCTTTCCAAGCTAAAAACATATTAGTTACTCTTCTCCTGCAATAATTTTTCAATGTCGCGAGCGATGCGCGCTGGTTTAACGTTTGGTCCGTAGCGACGGATTAATTTGCCATGACGATCGACGAGGAATTTAGTAAAATTCCATTTGATGCGTGGAGAAAGAAAACCACCGAGCGTTTTCTTCAACATCGTAAAGAGCAGGTTTTCGTCGGATCCATTGACGTTTGTCTTGGCGAAGCGAGGAAAAGTCGTCTTGTATTCTAGACTACAAAATTTGCCGATTTCTTCGTCGCTTTGCGGAGCCTGATTGGCGAACTGGTTGCACGGGAAATCAAGAATTTCAAAACCCTTATCATGAAACTTATCATAGAGGTATTGAAGTCCTTCGTACTGAGGCGTAAACATGCATTTTGTCGCCGTGTTGACAATGAGCAGAACTTGCCCTCGATACTTTTCTAAAACGACTTTTTCTTTGTTGGCGTCTTCGACGGTAATCTGGTAAATACTCATTCAGTGTCCTCCTGTTATAATCTTACCTATTTTAAAATAATCATTCTACATTTGCATATGTAATGCTCAATGTTTTATGCCGTTTGTCATAAGAGAGTCGATTGAGAAATGTCATCGCAAACCCAAACGCGAAAATAAAAGAGGAAAATGATGATAATCCACTAGAAAATTCCAAAAAGTAGAAAAGGTATATCGGGTGAAAAATCCACAAAGAGCAGAAACAGGCAGTAATATAAAGTTTATGCTTTGCTTTCAAATCTTCCTTGCATTATTGTTCAAAGATATAATCGTCCTCGAATAATTAAACTTCTACAAAAAATGAAAATGAACTCAAATAATATATCGACAAATATTTGGCCAATCTAAATTAGATTCATACCAACTGAGAGAATTTTTATAATAAAATATTATTTTTCTTGTTTTTAATAAAGATTTGTTCAATTTCTTTTTTAAAGTTCAACAAATTCTTTGGCCTCTTCATCAGTTAGCAGTCTAAAGCGTTTTTAACTAACGCCCTAAACAACGTGATAAATCAAATTATCGAGTTCGGTGATATATTGCTGGTATCCCGATGTATAATTAACCTCCACTTGATCGTTATCGATAATGTTTATCCAGGCAAGTTCTAATTCCTTGCCTTGATTGTTGATGAATGCTTTTAGCTCCAGCCCTTCTTCGATTGTCATATTCATTAAAGCTGTTGAATAAGCATCGAGCATATAGGATGGCAAATCCGCCGAGATAAGGCTGATTTGCAGTTGCTGATCAGCGGGATATCCCGTTTCGGGATCGACAATATGATGGCGAAGAATATAACCGTCATCGATAGGAATATTCACTCCCAGATAACCTCCCGATGTCGAAAAGGAGTATTGACCGTCGCGATTAATGTAAAAGGCGTAAGGGGCATCTTCGGTCGGCCCTTCAAGTTGCCACTGCCAGGGATTGCCGCTATATTTACTTCCGAGCGTCGAAATCGAGCTCGATCCACCATAGATAAAGCCGTGTTCCAGTTCATTTTCGTTTAGTAAAGGGGCTAATACGTCATTGGCGTAGCCTTTGGCGATGCCCGCCAAAGTAATCGACAAATCCCCATGAGGAGCGCTCTTAAAACTATTGAAACGAACATAGTGATCATCGCCAACCATTTTCAATTTCAAAGTATCTTCCACTTCCTGTTGATTCATGGGTATGTAACTGGTTAAGCGCTCGAGCAAATCAGCCTGATCGGGGTTATAGTAGGGATCGCGATTTAAATAGTCGGAACTATTTTTGAGAATGTCTTGCCAGAAGTTGACGACCTCGCCGACAAAAATATTGAACTTAAAATCGGTGGCTATCGTTAATTCAAGACCTTTTTCCAAAAGGAAGTACAAATGCTCAGGTATTTGTAACCACTCCTCAGAACCATATGATTCGTTAATAACGAAAAGATTATTAATGATGGGCGAAGAGATATTGTTTTCGTCAAGGCGATACGCGTAATGGCAATCGGCAACTTTATGAATGAATGGCACATTATCCACGTAAATGTCGCGCGCCATTTCGGCATAAGTTTCAGGATACACTTTTTGATAGCGAATTTCGTAAGATGTGTTGAAGATGTTGCGAATTTCGCCACCGCTCGTTTTGGCAAACACATCGTAGCCGATTCGCTCAAAGGGGATGTCATCGGGATCAAATTCATGGCTGTCGGGTTTAAATATGAAAATCGATGATACGAGTAAACCGCTGATAAGCAGCGTTGAAAGAAGGATGGTCCACTCGCGCGGATCAAGCAATTTTAAGAGAAACGCTTTTAAGCGCGATAGTTTATTTTTCATATTCGTTAGGCGTTGCTGTTATGCGCACGCGGCTCACTACTTCACGGGCGATAACGGCAATTAATAGTCCGCTTGCGATCCCGGTGAAAAAGAGAATCGGCAAATAATTGATGATGTAGATTGTTTGATATAAAATGGCGACCATGATGATTTGCCCGACTCCGTGCATGACCGCGGATGCCATCGATAGACCAAAAATCGATAGACGCTTGCAAGAATAAAAGATCGTGACGGAGATTGTCGCCAGGGCCCAACCCGCCAATGCGATATAAAAATTTAGACCAAAGCCAGTGAATAAAGCAGTTAAAAGGACTCTTAAAAACCCGATGCTCACATATTCTTTAAGACCAAAATAATATAAGACGATGAGCCCGATGGTGTTAGCTAATCCTAATTTAACGCCCGGGGCAATAAAGGCCAAAGGAAGAAAGACCGCTTCGCCATAACTGATGACGACTCCGATCGCCAGCAAAAGGGCCAGATTGGTTATCTTGTGGATTGACGCTTTAATCACAATCTCTCCTCGATGATGACCATAAAGTAATTAGGAGCGCAAATAATCGGCATCCCCGAATCGTCAACCCATCCTTGTATCGAACAGTAATTATGCGGCGATGTCTCTTCGGCGATGCGGACTTTTCCATTCGTAATTTCAAGTGTTATATCGTCCAATAAACGTGGATAATCATCTTTTTTATAGACATATGATTGATTGGCGTATAGCTCATGCGTATCAATAATATTAAATTCGTAATAAACATTGACGACTAAGTCGTCAGCGAGGCGATTGAAAACATTCGTTACGACCAACAATAAGGAGGCAAAAATCATCAAAAAACTAAAAGCATATATATCAAATCGTGTCTTTTTTAGCGATAATTTGTTCATACTTCTTTTATAAAAAGAACCTTGCAATCAGGTCCTTATTTATACTTCTGTCTTATTAACCTTTCCATCAGGACCAGGTGTGGAATTAATGTAGTCGGCAATCAGCTGCTGCGTTTCCTTCTTCGAAGGGCGGCAGGATGAAACCTTCTTCTGGCGTCCGTCAAGGAGGGCGGCGGCCATCGCCTCGCATCCCGGATGACCGCACAGCCCGCAATTGAGCCCCGGCAACATCTTGGTCACGGCAGCAAGTCGCTCATCGGTTTTCACCGCTAATTTTTTATCGGCAAAAGCGAGGGCTAAGCCCAATAAGCCACCTAGGCATATCATGACGCCGGCGGCGATTAAAATAGCGGTCCACTCCATAATCGCTAATCCCCCTTATCCTTATTATGATTTTCATTAAGGCGGCATGCGCTGATGGCGCATCGTGAACAATGATCGGTTTTTTCCAAATCGCATCCCTCGGGTCGCGGAACCTTTTTATTCAACAGGTAACCAAGAATAAAAAGACCGACTAGCACGGCTAGCACCGCAATCGCTAATAATGTTTTGATGAGCAGTTCTGGCATTTACACTAATCCTTGAAAGCCGAAGAAAGCCATGGTCATGAGGGCGGTTATGATCAAGGCGATGGCGACTCCTTTAAAAGCTTGGGGGACGCGGTTGAGCGAATCCACCCGTTCGCGAATGACGGAAAAGAGGATTAAGACAAGAAGAAAGCCAGCCGATACCGACAAGGAATAGACGATCGTTTGAAGCAATGAATAATTGTTGGCAATATTTTCAAGAGCGATGGCTAAAACGATACAGTTTGTCGTGATTAACGGTAAATAAATTCCTAATGAACGGTATAGCGAGGGGATGAATTTTTTTAAAAACATTTCGACGAACTGCACAAACGAGGCAATGATCAAAATAAAGCTCACGAGCGATAAAAATTCCAAGCCGAGCGGTTTTAACACCAGATGGTATAAACCATACGATAACAATGAGGAGAAAAAGACGACAAACATCGTGGCTAAACCTAATCCGATGGCATTGTTGATCTTCTTTGATACACCCAAAAAGGGACAAGTGCCTAAAAAACGAACTAAGA
>JBAZDT010000086.1:0-4311 GCA_041654325.1 Bacilli bacterium
TTACACTTCTGTACCTTCGTAATGATCAAGAGGAACGGCGAACATAAAGGCATCGTCGTAATTATTAGTTATTTCTTTTATCGTCGCGCGAGCAACATCCAATTTGCTTTCGTCGATGACGATGAGCACCGTGACATTGGATTCGTATTCTTGCTCGACCAAATAGCGAGAGCCGCCAAAAACAGGTGGCTGATTGACGCTTGATTCCATAAGGGCGTGATTAAGTCCGGTTGACGGCAAAACCGTCCCTTTAATTTTAAGGTCGGTCAACTTTTCGAAAAGATGGTGGGCCCGATTGTTGTTTTTGAGAATTATTACTAATAAATATTTCATGATTGCCTTTCCATTAACTTTCTATTTATATACTATAAACCCGCGTATGCATAATTCAAGAAAAAATCAACTTTTCAAATGACCAAAATGTTCTTTATTTCGTTGAATAATTTATTTGGTATATTTTTGATTGCTTCCGCGCTCGGCCCTTTGACTCCGAAGTAAAATTTGCACTTTGGTTCCGTTCCGCTCGGGCGGACAGCAATGCTGCTTTCGTCATCGAGAATCAATATTACAACATCGGCTTTTGGAGTGTCTAAACTATATGTTTCACCCTCATTGGTGATCGTTTGCGTCATATAATCGCGGACTTCGACGACATGGTGCCCGGCAATGCTTGTAATTTCGCGGTCGCTGAGCCGCTTCATGATATCGCGCATTTTTTGAATACCGGCTGAGCCTCTAAAGTCAACCGAGTAGGAAACGTCGAGGCGATAGCCATGCTTCTGCTGCAGTTCGTCATAGACGACATCGAGAGTTTTGCCATGAAGATGATGGTAGAGGGCCATCTCGCAGTACATCAAAATGGCTTGAATGCCATCTTTATCGCGAGCAAAAGGGGCAATCAGACAGCCGTAACTTTCTTCATAGCCAAATTCAAAAGTCGGACCGCCATTTTCAAGGTAATGCTGAATACGATTGCCGATGAATTTGAAACCAGTGAGAAATGTCTCGACTTTCAGGCCGTAACTTTTTGCAATTGTCCGCCCTAAATCAGAGCTGACAATCGTATCGTATACGATACCTTTTTTCGATAGTCGTCCAAGCCTCTTCCTCTCTTTCAAGAGATAGTCGATAAGAAGGGCTGCCGATTGATTGCCGGTCAGGAGTTCGTATTCCCCTTTGCTCGATAAGAAACTTAAGCCGACGCGATCGCCATCGGGATCGGTCATCACAATTAGCTGGGCACCGATTTGCCTGGCCAATTTCGTGGGCTCGATATAGGATCTCTTATCTTCGGGATTTGGCGAAAGCGTTCCTGAAAAGTCGGGATCGGGTTCGATTTGCGATAACACTGGGTAAATCTCATAACCGCAGTCGTTAAAAACGCGCATCGCGTTGACGTAGCTCGTCCCGTGATTAGGGGTGAAGACAATTTTGTAGCCTTTTTTTGGCAGATTTGGATTTAGTTGGATAAGTTTGACCAAGCGAACATATTCATCATCGACCGTCTTATCGAGGGTTATGATTTCGCCGCGCTTGACGCTTTCTATGACTTCGAGATTTAATTCATCAGGCAGGGAATCGATGATGTCGATTAAGCGCGCAATCTTGTCTGGAATCAGTTGGCAACCATGTTCATCATAAACTTTGAACCCATTATATTCCTTGGGGTTGTGCGAAGCCGTGATCATCACGCCACCGCAGGCTTTCATATAGCTAACGGCAAAAGATAGTTCGGGGGTAGGACGAAGAGAATCAAAAATATAGGTTCTGATTCCCATTTTTGAAAAGATATCAGCGATTTGCATAGTAAATTCGCGCGACATGTGGCGATTATCATGTGAGATTACGACGCCCGATGAACGAGCGCCAGCGAACTTTTCACGGAGATAAAGAGCGAATCCCACCGCTGCTTTTTGAATTGTAAAAAAGTTCATGCGGTTCGTTCCGGGGCCAAGAATACCGCGCATCCCAGCAGTGCCAAATTCGATGTTTTTAAAAAATGATTCATCGATTTCCTCTAGGGACATAGCCTTCATTTGCTCCTTCATGGTCGTGCTAACTTTCGCGCTTTCTAGCCAGCGTGCATAATTATCTCTTGTTGTCATTTATAATCTCCTATCCTAGTTTTTCTAGTATTTCTTTTTCTTTGTTCGGAAGAGTACTCTCGAAAGACCTTCCCTTTAAATACCCAAGAATTCCCTGGTCGCAATTGAAGCTCAAACGATATGCATGCAAAAATTGCGAATCGTAATTAAAGGTTGCTTTAAAATAGCGATTATTTTGAAAATCGCCGTATTTCCCATCGCCGACAACGGGATAGCCAATCGCCTTAAGATGAACGCGTATCTGGTGCGTTCGACCCGTCAAAAGATGGACGTCGAGCAAAGTATAATTCCCATAGTATTTAAGGACCTTTATATCCGTTATAGCTTCCAGTGCCCCGTTTTCCACCTTCTCGACTTTTACCATCTTGGCCTGAGCGTCTTTTTTCAATGGAATGCTGATTCGCTGATCATTTTTGACTTTGCCGACGACGAGAGCTAAATAGTGTTTTTCGATTCCTTGCCGGGCTTTAAACATCGACTCGAGCTCTTGCAGGGCGACTAGATGCTTAGCGAAGACAACAAGTCCGGAAGTATTGCGGTCAAGACGGTGGGCCGGCGAAGGAGTAAAACCCTTCGTCGCCTGGGGATCATATTCGTTTTTGGCAATTAGGTAATTGAGAACTTGATTGGCTAAGGTGTGGGCTTTTTCTTTATCGTCGCCATGGACTAAAAGGCCTTTGTTCTTGTTGACGATTAAAATGTTTTCATCTTCGAAAACAATCGCTTCAAGCGGTGTTGATTTCGTGATTGCTTTCGGCCTAGACAGATCCGCGAGTTGGGCTTCAGCAATATATATTCTAAGCATATCGCCATCTTGAAGGATGCGTTTAATATCAATCCAATGACCATTGACTTTCACGTCTTTCTTACGAAAAAGATGGTAGATAAAACTAAGGGGCGCGTCGTTTAAATATTTGCGAACGTACTTATCGGCTCTCTGATTGGCTTCCTGAGCGGTGATTTTTATTTCGATCATGTTAAATAATATTATATATTATGACTTAATTATTGTAATTAACCATTTGTTTTCATATAATTTTTGTTGTCGCGGAGGAATACCCAAGCGGCTGAAGGGGCAGGCTTGGAAAGCTTGTAGGCTCTTAACCGGGCGCGAGGGTTCAAATCCCTCTTCCTCCGCCATCAAATTGATAGCAGGCGCTTATCTATGGCGCTTTTTTTATCTTTTTTTGCATATTATCTAATGAACGCTCTTAACATAAAGATGATAATTTTGCCCAATATTTGCTTCGTGCTATGCTTAAATAAGTAAGAGGATAATTGTATGGGAGATAGCGTGCTGATTACGCGCCTTTCTAGCGCATCGTGGTTTAAAATTTGCTATAAGGATTCGGTTATTCATTTGGATCCAGGTTTTTTCGAGGAGCGAAGCGCAATATTTCAAAAGCTAGACAAGAAAGCAAATCTCATCTTGATATCTCACCCCCACCACGATCACATCAAAGAAGAAATTCTTGCTGAAATCGCTGATGATAAAACGGAAATCATCACAGTTAAAGATGCCATTACATCTAAAGTGGATAAACTTCATCTAGTAAAGGCTGATGATGAAATTTATGCAGTAGATATTAAGATAAAGGCAATTCCCGCATATAACACTCCCGCTGGTCATTCGACGCGCAAATATCACCCATTGGGCTTCGGAGTAGGATATGTGTTGTCTATCGGCGATAAACGAATCTACTTTGCCGGCGATACCGATTTGATTAAAGAAATGGAAAATTTGGGCGACATCGATATCGCTTTCCTCCCCATCGGCGGAACTTATGTCATGGATTTTGGCGAAGCGCTGGAAGCCGTGAAAACGATAAAACCAAGGATTGTTATTCCAATGCATGAGTTTAAGCAAAGTTTGTGCGAATTCAAAAAAAGCGTCGAGCGAGAAACAAGTTCACTCGCTTTTGTCATCAATCCCGGGGAATCAATATCAATAAAATAGAATTAACTGTTCTATTTTAGAACTATATCTTTAATAAAGGCCGCTAATTCTTTGCCGGCGTGCTCGTGCATCTCGGCGTTTGGATGTCCTTCGTTTGGCATTACTCTGCCAATACTTAAAGAGGAGAATTTAAAGCGAAAAATAGCTCTTGTGCAATCATTTGATATGCAATCTAAAATCTTTTCTAAATCATCGCGAATTTTAACCATGTTTGAAGTGATGACTATTTTTTGTCTGAGGAAATAGTTC
>JBAZDT010000087.1:0-4288 GCA_041654325.1 Bacilli bacterium
TTTCAATCGGCAGACCATGGGTGTCCCAACCAAAAACAAATGGCGTGTAAAAGCCAGACATGTTTTTATAGCGAAGGATAAAATCCTTGAGCAAGCGATTCAGCATATGGCCACAGTGAATATTGCCGTTGGCGTAGGGCGGACCATCGTGCAAGGAATATTCCGGCGCCCCAGTTCGCAATTCGAGCATTTTTTGGTAGAGATTATCTTCTCCCCAACGCGCTAAAAAGACCGGCTCCTTGATGGCGAGATTGCCTCTCATCTCGAAGTTTGTTCTCGGCATCAATAATGTTTTCTTTAGTTCCATAAACTTCCTCTTTCCAAAATAAAAGCGTCCTCATCTAAGGACGCTATTCGCGCGGTACCACCTTAGTTTTACGCAGTTAATGCATAACCCTTGATATCCTTTAACGCCGGATGGACGGATTCCCTACTTGCTTTCGGGTCTCGCTCGGAAGGGATACCTTTGACTGACGATAACCTTGCACCTTTTGTTATCTCGCTAATTTGTCATAGGCGTGTCTTCGTCAACGCTTTATTATATTATAATACGCGCTAAACGGCATTAATTGCAAATCTATTAAGATACAACGCCCCACCGGTAAAACCGCTGAAGCTAATTTTGACCTTGCCTTGATAAGTAATATCTTCGGGCAAAACAAACTCGTATAAAGTGTTGCTTCCGGCTGTTCCTATCACCATCGATTGCTGAGGAAACGAATACGCCCCGATGCTGACATCGATTTTGGGGTTTACCCCTGAAGCGGCCGTTGAAGCCACGACATAAATGGCTTCGACGTCACTTTTTTCATTAAAGGCAAAGGAATTAACTGTCTCTATATACATCGTCTTAATAGGTTTAGCGCTTGTTCCAAATTGACGGCCGCGACCATTCGCACTGTCGAAATTATATAAAATTCCCGATTCATAGAAGAAATTAAATGCAATTCCCCCAAGCGTCAGCTGATGGACGCCACCATCGCTTTCGACATTGCGAAACGCGCTGAAGGAATCAGAGTTTGTCAGTGCATAATGATAAGTCGCTATAAGCGAGGGGTCTGCTTCAATCTCAATATCGTAGCTTACGGCCATCTGTTGATATGCGACATCAATGGTCATTTTTCCGATATCGCTTGACGCAAACTCGTATCCATCGCTTAAGGACACACTAAAGTCGGCGAGATTTAAATCGGCATTCACCGACAAGTCGTTATTAACTGTAAATGCTTTTAAGTCATCGGCTTTAGAAAAAGTGTGGCCGACTTGATAAAGAATTGACAAATCCCTGATACCTAAATTATGAAGGCCACTCGCCTGCTCTTCGCCACCTGCGAGCACGACATCATAATATGATGGGCGGACATGGACCAAACTCCCGGCTTCCGTCTTCTTGTCGCCAAAAACATAATCGACCAACTCTGGGAAATCAATGTATGGATTGCGGTTTTTTTGATACTGGTACACGCCGATGTTGTGTTTGTACTCGCGCCGATCAACGCCTGTTTTCGCCCATTCGAGCAAATCGCTTAACATGCCGTGGGTATTGCTTCTTACGGAGGCGATGCCTTCGACGACGTTGAGATCTAAAAAGCGTGTCGCCATATAAAAGATGCCTCTTGATAGCATAGCTTTGTCTTTATCTTGAGGTTCGAAAATGTCAACACCTGTTCCTTGAATGGCTCGGCATTCCGATGGATTGCCATAAGAATCATTGGGGTTATAAACTATGCCCATTTCGTCGGTTACGTTGCCGAGATTTTTATTACCGCGCGAACCATTTAGACTGCCATCAGAAGCAAACAAATTATGGAAATCGCTTCTCATCACCATCTCTTCTTCATCGCTACGCGTTGAACTGGCGACATCAAAACTGCCTAATGATTGAGCGAAGGCGTGCTCGCGCTGCCATCCGTTGTTCGAGCTAGTATTCGTGTATGTTTTCAGCGGCTGATAATCGACATAGACGAGACTAACGCGATCGAAATTGTCGAAAGTCTCATCGGCAATCTGGTTGACCTTCCAGCGATCATCGCCGTCAAATTCCACTAATTGAACGTCGTAATTTATTAACGTCGAGAGCTGGCTTCGAAGATCTTCACCACTTTCCCATGATTCAATAGAATCATAATAACCGTTGTAATAGTCCTCGTATTCAATTGGTGGCTCGCTTGTCGAATCACTTGAGGAAGAGTTCTCCCCTGTCGTTTCGCTTAAAGATGGATCGCTTTGGGAAGTCTCACTCGGAAGTTCGTTACAACTTACCAACGCGAAAAGAAAGGCGAGGGATAATGCAAACCCTTTGCCGAATCGATTGGAAAAGCGATGAAAATTAATCAATGCGCTTGTTTTTGAGGAAGTTCGGTAGGATTGAGTCTTCGCTGACGGCTTCGCTCACTTCTTCTTCTTCCTTTTTTCCTTCTATCTCGTTTTTCTCTTTGACTTCGCCATCGGTATTCTCCGCTTCGCGGCGTTGCGGGCGAAGTTGCTGCGTGTAATTTGGAACGCTCGTAAAATCGAATTCTTCGGTGAAATCGCTGGCGATGACGCTTACTAATATTTGATCGGTGAGTTGATTGTTGATCGCGACACCGAATTTAACGTCGATGTTATTGCCGGCGGCCTCGATTATCAAATCGACGGCTTCCTGGGCTTCGTAGAGGCTCACGCTCGGTCCGCATGTGACGGAGCATATCGCGCGCCGAGCACCGTTGATGCTCGCTTCCAAAAGTGGTGAATTGATAGCATTTTGCGCGGCTTCCTGGGCCCGGTTCGGACCTTGGCCCAACCCAAAGCCGATAAGCGAGATGCCAGAATCCTTGAGGGTATTGCGGACATCGGCAAAATCGAGATTGATGATGGCTGGCATCAAAATCAGATCGGTCACCGTTTTGACGGATTGAGCGAGGACGCGATCGGATTCCGAAAATGCTTCCGAAATCGGTTGGGTCCCGCTGACCATTAACAGTTTATCGTTAGATACGATAATGATTGCATCGACTGCATCTTTCAATTCATTTAGTCCTTCGACGGAATTGGCGATTCTGCGCTTGCCTTCAAAGGTGAAAGGACGGGTGACAATCGCGACCGTCAAAGCCCCTTCTTCACGGGCGACTTGGGCGACGATCGGGGCTGCACCAGTGCCAGTGCCTCCGCCCATGCCAGCGGCGATAAACACCATGTTCGCGCCTTTAACTACTTTGCGAATTTCTTCAACTGAAGCCATCGCCGCTTCGCGTCCGACACTCGGTTCGCCTCCAGCTCCCAAACCGCCGGTGACGGCTGGTCCGAGAACGATGCGGTTGCGAGCTTTTGAAGTCGCCAGTGTTTGGCGATCGGTGTTCGCGACATAAAACTCAACCGCGCCCAGATTCTCATCGATCATCCGGTTGACGGCGTTGTTGCCAGCACCGCCAACTCCGATCACGACGATGCGGGCGATTGGCTCAAAATTGTCTAAATCAAAATCTTGCATACTCCGACCTCCTATTTACGTTGTTTGGTTTCTTTATTTCCCCTGGTCAGGGTCGTCACAACCGGTCGTTCATCGTCAAGGAAACTTTGGTAGCGGTTATTGGCGATTATCGCGCCGAGCGCGTTAACGTATGTTTCATGTCGTGCGCCAATCGATTTTGGCAGGGCAAAAAATACTTCATTGTCGGGAAAAGCTGCGATGATCAGCTCTTTTAAGCCGTAAAGGCGGGCGAATCCCCCGCTGACGATCAGCGGTATCTGCCAGTATTTCTTATCGTAACCCGCCATCAATGAACTAATGGCGTTTCTTAACGACGCGAGGTAATCGTCGACAAATGCCTCAATCACTTTATTTAAATCTTCAGTCGTGTATTCTTTTTCCTGATTATCGAGATCGACGCTTTTGGCGATGGTCGGGTGGAATGAGAGTTGGTGATGGTCGATTCCGTAGCGCCTCTTAATTTTCTCGGCTTCGTCAAACGGCAAGTTAAAAGATTGCATGATGGCGTTTGTTAAGTCTTTCGAGCCTTTTTCAAAGTAAGTCGACGCGAAGAGAGCTTTATTGCCCACGAGACTCACGGTCGTCACCTCCGAACCCATATCAACATAGAGATAGGAAGTTGGAAGTTCGGGATATTGCCCAAATAGATAACTGGCGGCATGAGGCGCGACGAGGACGCGCTTGATGGTGATTCCCGCCTGATTAAATGCGCGCCGGAAGTCATCGATAATCGTCCGCGGCAAGGCGTGAACCTTGGCTAAAATAGAAAGTGAATTTGATTTTTCGCCTAGAGGCACGTTATCAAAGACGCGTCCA
>JBAZDT010000088.1:0-4232 GCA_041654325.1 Bacilli bacterium
GGGCCAATTTGCGGATCATCGATGAAAACCTTTTGATGTCCTATCTTCTTCAGCAAGACGAGGTGGAGATTACCCATCTTTGTATAAAGCGCGACGAGCAAAGGCCGTTTCCGATAGGCGAGTATTTCTTTTTTATCGTCAACAGTATAAGCGCAAAGGATGACACCTTCACTTCTGGCGATAGCAATTAAATCTTTATACGAATAAAGGCCTCTTTTGTCAACTGGCTTTTGGAGCGAAAGATAATGTGAGGTCTTGTGCGCATGGCAAAGAAGCATTTTCAAACAGGCGAAGCCACAGTCATAGTCGTTTCCTTGATAAACAAAATAATGCATGGAATTTTCATACGATATATAAGGAATCACGAACGTTAACAGTCGATAAAAGAAAAAGGGACTTATCATCCCTTTCAACTTTTTAGTATTTTTTACGTCTTGCCATCTCGCTCTTCAGCTTTTTCTTTAAGCCTGGTTTGAGATAGAATTCGCGTTTGCGAGCTTCCTGAAGTGTGCCCGCCTTATTGACTTGGCGCTTAAAACGGCGTAGCGCTTCATCAAGGGTTTCGTTGTCCCGGACATATGTTTTTGGCATGTTCACACCTCCCTTCGCAAGTAGTGAATATAACGTAAGCGATTAATGTATGTATTAAGAAACGATTTTGACGCCGGATGAGGTTCCGATGCGGCTTGCGCCGGCCGCGACCATCTTTTCAAGATCTTCTTTTGAGCGGATACCACCGCTGGCTTTGACGCCGATTTGCGGACCTACGATATCGCGCATGAGTTTAACAGCTTCCACGGTCGCGCCACCGCTTGAAAAGCCGGTTGAAGTTTTCACGTAGTCAGCGCCAGCCCTGACCGCAGCTCTTGAACATTCGACGATTTCTTCGTTCGTCAGAAGGCAAGTTTCAAGAATGACTTTCAAGAGGCGACCTTGACATGCCAATTTAACCATATTGATCTCGTTAGCGATAAATTCGTAATCATGAGCCTTCGCCATCGAAACGTTGATGACCATGTCAATTTCCTCGGCCCCGAGCTCCACTGAGCGTTTGGCTTCAAAAACTTTGACTTCCGGTAAAGTGGCCCCGAGCGGAAAACCGATGACGGTGCAAACTTTGACTTTGGAACCTTCGAGCATTTTTTTGGCGACGGGTACAAAGCAAGGATTGATACAGACGGACATAAATTCGTACTTCGCCGCTTCATCGCATAATTTAGCGACAGCTTCGAGTGACGCATCTGGTTTCAATAGTGTGTGATCGATTAATTTGTTGTATTCCATTGGCATTTCCTCCAAAAGTCATTTTAACACGTTTGAGGCTTCTTTTTTATTTGCTTTTGCTCTTGGCGGTTTTCTCGGCAGGCTTTGCTTCTTTTGCTTTAGTTGCTTCTTTTGCCGGTTTTGCTTCTTTTGCCGGTTTTTCTTCTTTTACTTTTGCGGCAGCTTTGGCTTTTTTTGTTTCGACGACTTTTTTGCCATCGTAAAATCCGCATTCTGGACAAATATTGTGGGCTTTGATCATCGCTCCGCAATTCGGGCATTTGACCAAGCCTTCGACGGCGAGTTTAAAATGGGTGCGACGCATCCGTTTTTTTGTTTTTGAGGTTCTTCTAAATGGTACAGCCATAGTATTTTCTCCTTATGTAGGCTTGTTAATTATAATCTATTACTTACGTAAGTCAATAGCAAAAAAGTGTTTTCCAGAGTAAAAAATTGCTAATTCATCGATTCTTGGAAGATGACATTAACGGCCTGTCCACGAATGTCCTTTTCGCTGGCGAGATGAATCTCGATATAGTTTGAACTATGACCGCGATATAATTTAGTTGATTCGTCATAATCCTCTACGAGGATATCAAGTTGTTTTCCAATAAATCGATCGCGATAATCGCGGTTTAATTTGTCTGATAAGCGAAGCAGCGAATGGACGCGCTTTTTCTTCGTTGCCTCATCGATTTGATCGGGAAGAGAAGCGGCTTTCGTGCCTTCGCGCTTGGAGAAGGGGAAAACGTGCAATTCCGCAAAGTTGATTTTTTGAGCAAGGGCGACCGTCTCATCGAATTCGTCTTCGCTCTCGTTAGGAAAACCGACGATGATGTCAGTCGTCAAAGCTATATTAGGGCGAACGCGGCGAATTTTTTCGATTGTCGAGAGATAGTCGGCAATCTCATAGCGTCGATTCATCCTTTTTAAGACGGTTTGCGAACCGCTTTGAAGCGGAATGTGCAGATGATCGGCTATGTTGGCGTGTTTACCTAGAAGCTCGATGAAAGAATCATCGATTTCCGTAGCCTCTAACGAGCTGATACGCAGACGAAAAAGATTAGGGACTTGCTGAATGATGTCACCAATCAACCTTGAAAAGGAATAGTCGCCCAAATCGCGTCCATAGCCTCCGGTATGAATGCCGGTGATGACGATTTCGCGATAGCCATTGGCGACAAGACATTGAACTTCCGAGATGATATGCTCTGGATTTCGGCTTCGCGAGCGTCCACGGATATAAGGGATGATGCAATACGAACAAAAATTATCGCATCCATCTTGGATTTTGACAAAAGCCCGGGAATTATACGGCTGGAAAAGAGGCGCAATTTCTTCATAGACGAAAGTGCGGGGCTTGCCGTCAATGTCGACAATTTTTTGGCGCGTCTTCAAATACTCTTTGATGTATTCGACAAGACGGTGGCGATTGGATGTGCCAACCACCACGTCAACATCGCATGATTCCAACAAATGATGACCTTCTTGCTGCGAGAAGCAGCCCATCACCGCCAAGACGGCATCGGGATAAGCGGTCCGAAACTTATGGATGTGCTGCCGCGACTTTTTAGCGGCCACGCCGGTGACGACGCACGTATTGATGACGACGATATCGGGTATCCTGCTACCGCATTCTAAATAATCTTCGCGCTTTAAAAGTTCACGAATCGCATCGCTTTCATAAGTGTTTACTTTGCATCCTAAAGTGAAGATTTTGTAATACATTATTTTATTTTTCTTAACAAAGACATTCGAAACCGATAATCATCAGAGCGGAAACGGGCGATCAGCTTTTCCGATATCAGGCGTTTTTCAACCAAAGCGTCGAGCATTGCTTCTTTATCGTGGCCAACATACGCGGTGATTACCGGGCGAATTCGCTCGATGATATGATGAAAGTCTGGATGGCGCAACCCTTTATCGAATAAGGCGATTTTGTTATCGAGGCGGCCTTGGCGGTCGATGAAGTAAATGGCTTGGTAATCATAATGGAAAACAGCCATGATATCCTCGTCAGAATAGACTTTGACAAATTGCGTGAAAAGCGAATCGTACAAGGCAAAGTTATACGTCTCAAAGGGGTCGATGACAAGCGTTTCAAATTGCGTGACGAGTTTATCGTATGGGGTCATCAAAATCCGCTCGAATTCTTCGGAATAAATCGTATTGATCACGCGGTTAAAAAGGGGGACGTAGATGCGTAGATTGTTATCGGTGGCATAGGGCAAGTCGACAATTTTCTCGCGGATGAATTTGCGGAAGAAAGCTTGGTCGCGATGGCGGTTGATAACGGGGTCGTTTTTGACGGCAAAGAGCACTGCTTCTTCAACGCTTTTTTTGTTCTGCAAAGAACGGATGATGATATTGGCTCGCATCACTTCGAAGTCTGTGCTCGCTGATGCGAGGTGTTTGTACAACGGAAATTGTTCAAGAACTAGACGGTTTTTTAAAAAGAAAAGGTTCTCATCGCTTTCGACAAAGCTTTTATATTTCTGGTTTTGCTCAAGGATTTGATATAAGTTCATGATTGATTCTCGAGGTGATTGGCGATGACGCTGATGGCGTAGATCGCGGCCGTCTCCGCCCTTAGGATGCGGCGGCCGAGTCCGATGATGTTGAAACCACGTTGCTTGGCGATGTCGATTTCCTCGCTCGTAAAGCCACCTTCCGGACCGATAATAACGGCGACGCGTTCGCCCTTTTTAATCTTTTTGAGGGAATTGTTAAAAATGGTCGTAGATCCGCTCTGCTCTTCATAAGCGATAAGGCGATGCTGCGCCTTTACGTTTACCGCATCATTGAAAGAGGTTAGAAAGCTGACGAGAGGAATGCGCGACCGCCGCGATTGTTCGCTCGCCTCTTTGACGATTCGGCGATAGCGGGAGAGTTTGCCATCGCATTCGCTAGGTTTAAGTTTGACAATCGTCCGTTCGCTAAAGAAAATATCTATCTCGCGGACGCCGAGT
>JBAZDT010000089.1:0-4218 GCA_041654325.1 Bacilli bacterium
CAAGGTAGGGATCTGCGTCTATTAAATGAGCAAAGACCGTGATCGTATCAGTATTAATCTCAATAAAATCCACCACTCCTTCAAGTTCTAGACCCGCATTATTTTTCTCTAAGCGCACGGCTTCCGGAGCGAAATTCAGAGTGATGTCCATCGCGGTAAAACATTCATCAAATATCCGCTTTTTATAATTTTCCGATAATGGAAAACGGGATTTTCCAAATGTAACTTCGTCATTATTAACCTGACATGGAAAACAATTTTCGCGGGGAACGCCCAAAATAGAATTAGAAGTTTTTTTATCAAAAAGATGTATTTTTTCGCTCTCAAAATCCAAAAAGACAGTTTGCTTGGATTTTAATCGACCGTTAGCAAAACCCTTGACGATGATAGTTGTTTCGATGTCGGCGAGTTTAACATAGGCTATCGTCTCATCACCGAGCTGCTCGACGACATCAACTGTCGCCGGAATTCCGCTTTCAGCAAAATGAATATGCTCGGGGCGTATGCCGAATAGTAGATCGCGGTCTAAATGGCTTTCGCCAGTCAATTGTTTGGCTTTGTGTTTGCTTAATGGAACGATAATTCCGCTACCGTTCAACATAATTGCTAATCCCTGTTCTTCTTTTATTAATTTTGCATCCAAAATATTCATCTGCGGTGAGCCCAAGAAAGTAGCGACGAATAAATTTGTCGGATTCTCATAAAGATTAACGGGAGTGTCAACTTGCTGAATATATCCGTCTTTCATGACAACGATGCGATCGCCCATCGTCATCGCTTCTGTTTGATCGTGAGTGACGTAAATAAATGTCGTCGCTAATTTTTTATGAAGTTTCGTAATTTCAATTCGCATTTGAACGCGAAGCTTAGCATCAAGATTAGAAAGCGGTTCATCAAGCAAGAAGACCTTGGGCTCGCGAACAATCGCACGCCCCAGGGCCACGCGCTGTCGTTGACCGCCAGACAAGGCTTTTGGCTTGCGGGTCAAGAGTTCACCAATCTCCAAAATCTCGGTCGCTTTTTTCACGCGCTCGTCAATCTCTTTAGGATTTTCTTTGCGAAGCTTGAGACCAAAGGCCATATTTTGATAGACGGTCATGTGGGGATAAAGAGCATAGTTTTGAAAGACCATGGCGATATCGCGGTCTTTAGAGTCGACATCATTGACTAAAACGTCATCGATGTAGAGATGGCCGGCGGTTATGTTTTCTAATCCGGCAATCATTCTCAAAGTCGTGGATTTACCACAGCCGGAAGGACCGACAAAAACAATGAATTCTTTATCCTTAATTTCGAGATTAAAGTCATTGACGGCTCGCACTCCACCTTCATACACTTTGTAAACATGTTTTAACATTACCTTGGACATACCTTAATTCTCCTTTTTCGCTAATCCTTTGTTGACATATTCGGGATAGTGTTCCCGATTGATATATTGATCAAATACGCGATTTGCGTACAAATTCCACAGCAAAACACCGATAAAATTGAAAATAGCAAAGATGGCCATCGCCACATATGCAGTGACATTATTAATCATCGCTAATCCGATAATAAGACCCGGAGCTAACAAAAAAAGAACCGTGTTCAATGGTATTTTCATCAAAGCAAAAAGAAAGGAATTTCTTAAGGTTGCTTTGGCTTTGTTTTGATAGACGCATAATTGACTAAAGAAGTAAGGCAGCATAATGCCAATGACAAGATATTGGACAATCAATAAGCCAATTCCCAACCCCACAATAATGGGTGAAGCTTGATAATAGAGCAATAAGAAAACCGATCCCAAAAGGGCCAAAGCAGCTGATAAAGCATTAATGATACTCATTAGGAGCGCTTTCTTCCAGTTTTCTTTCAGCCCGTAATAAAAGGCAACGTTTAGCAACACGCCTTCGCCGAAAGCCAACTTCTTAGCAACATTAAATGCACCAGACACACCAATGTTGAGAATAACTAAACAAGGAACGGAAATCAAAACTCCATAAAAGAAAAGCGAGAAAATCACATTGACACCATCGCCTCGAGCATAAGCCGCACCGATGAAAACATCAAAGACGAGGTAGACGGCAAAAAGAGGCAAAGCGAAGAGAGCAACTAAAAAACTGGTGGATATAACCGTTCGCATTTGATGGCGCATAACATCCCAAAACAGCTGGGGACGGGTCGCGGGTAAATCTTCTGGGCGAAAATCGCGCTCAGGTAATTTGCTTCTCATTGCCCATCTCCTAATAAGTAAGAAAAGGTCTGTAAAGCCAAATCATATTCGGCGTTATCATACATACCAAAGTCAGCAATATTTTTGCTTTTGACATTAATACACAAATAATAGTCTTCACTAAGAAAATCAATAAATTCATCAAGCCAGCTGACGTTCGAAGCACTTTTAAGGAGCACTCCAAAAGTTAGTGACTCATCGACATAATATGTCGAGTCATCAGCGTTGATATAGACATCCTTCAACTCTTCGCTGAAAGGTAGCATTACGCCATTTGGGACGAGATCATTTAAAACGCTAAAAGGCAAAATGAACAAATCGGCTCGGTTATAGCCCACGACGCTCAATTTTTGGGGAAAAATAGCGTCGTTAGGATTCGCACTTGTAATGGTTGCTTCTTTTAGGTTTTGACTAGAAAAACGAACTTGGAGATTATCGCATAAACTGTCGCTATCAATGTCTTGGGCGGCCGCAAAGATATTGATTTGCTCATAGGGCAAAGGCCGGTGATAAACACCAAATAAATAGGAAATAGCCATGCCCGCAATAACAGGCAAAATAAGGAAAAGAGGCCAGTTATAGGCCAAGGCAATTTCAAAACGTTGACGCCTTAATTTCATTCGCTGACCTCATAATCTAACAAGACATTGCGGAACAGACGAGCTTTAATTATCGTCCCTTTTGGCAAAGAGAGTTTTTCGTCAGTTACATAAACGTCGCGGTCAAAAACGATATTTTTATCTTTACACGTCGTTTTCAAAGTGCACACTTCAAGACCGCTTTTATCAATTTTGATTTTAGAATCAAAATCAGTGATTGTTAGCTTTTCGTGTTCGATAATTCCCCGCGAATAACTACGGTAAAAAGCATCGTACTGCTTAACCATCTTATAGGGCACGCTGATAAAATAGATGAAGCCCCAGATATATAAAGTGGCAAGAATTATTAGCACCCATTGCAGCGTTGAGTACTCGTCTGGTGATAAGACGACCATCAATGTCGCGCCGAGCAAGAAAAGAGCAAGGCTAAAAATGAGCAAAAAACGATATCGCTTTTTGCGTTTGGCAAATTTTGCCCGTTCTTTTTCTATCTCGAGGACGACTTCCATTTTTATCCTAGCCAAGCTTGTAAGGCTTTACGAATTTGCGATGACCATAATACGTAGCCGTATTCGGAGAGGTGTAGATTGTCGAGGCGGAAATATCCGGCATCGGCCACACCGTTGCTTTTGAGCAAAACTGAACCGGCATCGATTGGTTCAATCCAGCTTTTGCCATTCATATATGTCAACAAAGCTTCATTGACAGCAACGATGCGCTCGCTATATCCGAGAAAATATCCAGGCAATTTATTCAGCAAAACATAGAAAATGTGAGTATTGGGAAGGCGACTATGCGTCGCATCCATTAAAGCCTGAATGGCCGCAATAGTCGTTGCATTATCCTGACTTGTGTTGATCAAATTATTAATGCCGACATAATAAACTACAGCTTTAGGGTTATATGGTACGACAAGACGCTGCAGCAACGACGATGACCAATCTTGAGCGGTCGTTCCGCCAATCCCGTGATTATAAGCAACAATCGGGGACAAATCAGCTTCGTAATTTAACCAAAACTCAAATGACGAGGAACCAGCTAAGACGATGTGATGATTTTCAGCTGTGGCACCTTTTGTTTCGTAGCTAGTGGCTTTAGCTTCATAATTTGAATTAGCGAGCGCATACGCCGAGCTATTGTCATTGATGTTTACATCAACTATTTCTTGATTCTCGCCATTTAGAGACGTAACGGTGATTTTATGATTGGCCTCATCGTAAATGGCACTTGTAATTGTCGTTTGCGATTTGCGAACATAGTCTAAGGCAAAGCGCACATCGCTCGGCGCGTTTTGTAAACGCAAAAGACCGCCGCGCGTCAAATTGGCAGTTCCAAATGATAACGGAGTACCCAAGATGCCTGTAATAGTCAAATTGGTCGATAAACCATCATCGATGTTTTCAATCG
>JBAZDT010000090.1:0-4215 GCA_041654325.1 Bacilli bacterium
CTCCAAAAAATCTTTCGAGTATCGCCGTCACGACTCAGCCGACGAACAAAACATACTATAATGGCGATTCGTTCAATCCCGCCGGCATGGTCATCACCGCAACTTATAGCGACAGCAGCATCGCCAACGTGACGAGCAGCTGCACGTATACTCCAGATCCTTTGACAACCGGCACCACTTCAGTGACGGCGACATATAGCGAAGGCGGAGTGACAAAAACGGCGACGATAACAGGAATAACTGTAAATGATAATAGCGTTCAAAGTATTTCGATCAAAACAGCCGCTTCCTCAACGACTTTTACCTTGGGTAGCACATTCTCCTCAAGCGGACTCGTCATTACGGCCTTATATGCCAATTCGTCGACAGCTGATTTTTCGACCGGCTTTACGGTTTCGGGTGTAGATACCGGCATTCTCGGCCAGCAAACAGCGACTGTTACTTATGAAAGCAAAACAACATCTTACAATGTCACGGTTACGAATAATGGCGCGAGCGTCGGAAGCGCTTCGGCCCCAGCCTCCGACCTTTTCATCTCCGAATATATCGAAGGAGCAAGCTACAATAAAGCCATCGAAATCTATAACGGAACCGGAGCATCGGTGAGTTTAGCTAATTACTCGCTAAAACTGTATTCGAACGGCTCGAGCAGCGCCAGTCAAACTTTAGATTTGAGTGGCACTTTAGCTAACAATGATGTTTATGTATTAGCTCATGGTTCGGCTGCTGCAGAAATTTTGGCTGTGGCAGACACAACTAACCAAACAGTGATTAATTATAATGGCGACGATTCGGTTGCCTTGTTTAAAGGGACTACGTTAATCGACTTATTCGGTGACGTGACTACCGGAAGCGATCCCGGTTCTTCATGGACGATTACTGACTACAATAATGTCTCGGCGACCACTATCGACAAAACATTTGTCCGCCATTCTTCGATTTCCGGGCCAAGCGCGACTTCACCTTTTATCGGCAGTCAATGGGTTACATATAGCGTTGGCACTCATTCATATTTAGGAAGTCACACATTTGCCGGAGGAGTTAGTGGCGATGTCACCGCCGAAGAGCAAGCGATTGCGTGGGCCACCTACTTTTTAAATTCTACCGCAAGCACTTGCGAAGCCATGAGCGGAGCTTTCAACTCTTATTGGAGCACGTTATCGGCCGAATACGGCTATATGGCTAATTCTTCTAAAGATGCTTTTTGCGACAATCCGAGCAGCAATGCAACGATTAATAGCGCGATGGCTCGCTACTCATATATTGTTCAAAAATACGCTATCAGTGATTTTGTCGTCGACGGAGATGGCAATGGTCTTGCCACTTCCTATGTTTCTCCTTTGGCCAGCAAAGTCAATTTCGACTATGAAATAATCACGATTATCCTTATTATCGGCCTTGCTTTCGGCTTTGCGATCGTCCTGACATCCAAGAAAAAATTTAATTAATACACAAAAAACCAATTCTCAGCAATTATCATTTTGAATAATTGCTCTTTTATGTATAATAAAAAGGACGCTCTTTTACGCGAATAATTGTGGGGAAAATATGAAATCATTAAAAAGTGGAAAAAGTTTGAAAATATCGGCAGCAATTCTTTGGGGTTTTACTTTTGGAATTGCCATGCCGTCTGCCATCGTTATCTCTTCTCTATCCAATGGATTTCCCAGCCAGGTAGTCGATGCCGCCGAAGTGACGATCATCACCCAAAAATCATCGGATACTTATATCAACTCATACTATAGCGGTATTAGTACTAGCCAAAGCGGTCTAGCTCTCGCTGGGAGTCTTGAATCGCTGTTGCAAAGCGAAAGAAGAAATTCTTTTTCCTATGGTTCCTTGCAAACATCGGCTTTTCCTCATGTCGACGTCGATCCAAACCGCCCAACTGGCGGCTATATCGTCAGCTTCTATTCCGGCACACCCGTGCAAGGCTATTCCGGAATGAATAAGGAGCACACGTGGCCTAATTCCCACGGCGGTGAAAAAGTCGAAAACGATCCGCATGTCATCAGGCCGACATTGACGAGCGAAAACTCCGCTCGCGGAAATAGTTATTATGCCGAATCAACATCGCAAGGATGGGATCCAGCATTTTTTGGACAAACTAAATATCGCGGTGTCGCGGCGCGCATAATTTTATATGCCGCCGTCCTCGGCTATACCGAAGGTCTCCGCCTTGAAGACGTCGGCTTTGTAAGCGGAAGCGGAAACGGCTCGAAGATGGGCAAGCTTAGCGACTTACTTAGATGGAATCTTCAGTATCCAATCGACGTTACCGAAATCATCCGTAACGAAACACTCGATATATCTCTCAATTACAATCGCAATCCTTTTATCGACAATCCTTCGTACGCATGCCGAATTTGGAGTGGCACCAACGCCGCGACCCAATCGATCTGCGCCGCGGAAACAATTGAACCAGAATCGATTACCGCCAGCCCTTCTTCACTCTCATTAGGAATTGGGGGGAGCCAGACTCTCACCGCCAATGTCCTACCTTCCGGGGCCAGCAACTCGGTCACATGGTCGACAAGTAACGGAACGGTCGCCACTGTCTCATCAAGCGGACTCGTCACCGCGCGATCCGAAGGCACGGCCACGATTACCGCGACATCAACGGTTAATAACACAATCAGCGGCTTCTGCTCGTTAACTGTCACTCCACCTGTTCCCCCGACTTCACTGCAGATGAGCAACGCGACGCTTAGCGTCAGCGTCGGCTCAATAAAAAATCTTACTGTAACCGCTTCTCCAACTGGAGCGAATAACAGCGTCACGTGGTCTTCAAACAGCCCGAGCATCGCTCTTGTCAACAATGGGTCGGTTTCAGGAATCAGCGAAGGCAGCGCGACGATTACCGCGACATCGGTTGCGGATACCACTATCAAGGCGACTTGCAACGTCACCGTCGTTCCCCCGATTCAAGAATCATCGGTTTCATATTCTTTTAAATCAAAATCGTGGACCGCGGTGAGCAACGGCGTAACCGCTAATTGGCGTTCTGGAAAAGATGGTTACGGATACTCAAATAACGGAGTCCAAATCACATCTGGAGCTTCTGGAGCTTATGGAAATAGTCCCATATCCTATCAAAATATCGTTAATGTGACTGTTAATTACTGCACTAATGCATCATCTGGCGCGGGGACGATTTACGCCTATGGCGTCTCGACGATAAGCGCATCTGCCAAATCAGGAACCTTGATTGGCTCGAGGGCCGTATCTACAACCGGAGGCACGACCGGCCGCGATCTGTCATTTGACTATTCTGGCGCATCGCTTGATAGCTATGTGCAGATTTATGTCGAAACGACGACGAACTCAATTTACATAATCGGGGCGACGATCACCTATGGGGCAAATGACACGCCGGTCAATCCGACCGCCGACGCAACGGCTTGGGCAGATAATTTCCTCGAGTCGACAAGCCAAGGATGCAGCGCGCAAAGTTCAAGCGCCCTCCAAACCGTGTGGAACGATCTCGCCACTTCCTATGACGCTTTAAGCGATGCGGCGAAGATGGTTATCTATAGCGCGACTCCAAGCGCGAGCGGAACCGCCATTGAAAATGCCGTGGCTCGCTACATCAACATTGTCAAAAAATATGGATTAAACGCATTTATCGATGAGATAAACGTTACCGGATCCGCGCTATCTTCTATTGTCCCTTCCACTACCGTTGGATTGCTAGTGGTTTTTGGACTCGTCTCGCTTATAGGCAGCATCTTTGCCATCGTTTTGAGCAGCAAACCGAAAAAGAAATTGAAGAGATAGAAAAAGTCTAAGAATGTGTAATGCGCCCCAAGAGTTGGACAAAGACAACTTTCGGGGCTTTTTTTTGGTGGCAACAAGGATTAAAAAAAGGCTGAGTCTATCTGATAAGACTGCAGCCTTTTTACGATTTATTTTGTCGCGAGAATTCTTTCGATTTCGCCCACTTCTTTAATGATGTCCTGCGAAAGATTTTCGCACCCTGTCTCAGTGATGACGACGTCATCTTCGATGCGGATGCCAATTTTCAAATCCTTGAAGTAGAGACCGGGCTCGACGGTAATTACCATGCCGGGTTCCAAAGGGCGGTCGCGATCCGCGATATCGTGCGTATCAAGTCCGAGGTGATGGGAAACGCCATGATAATAAACCTTGGAAATTTCCTCTTTGCTTTTCAGAAAACCTTTTAGGTAGCATTCCGCGGCGAGATAGTCGATTGCA
>JBAZDT010000091.1:0-4205 GCA_041654325.1 Bacilli bacterium
TTTGGTAAAAATAGTATATGCTCAAACATTCTTTTTTACAAACAGGAGAAATGTGATAGTATAAAATACTACCTGAGAACAAACATGAAAAAAGCATTGCGCAGTTGGTTAACATATGTCGTCGCCGGAGCCCTTTTTCTCGTGGCCGCCGGCATCGCCATCATTCCTGACATCGTCGATAATTATGTAGCGACGATGGAAGAGTGGTATTCGCATTACGTTTTTCTCTTTATCGGCATTGCCTTAATCTTCATCGGCTTCGTCTGGCAGGACCTTTTGAAGGCCCAACATCGTCGCAAGACGAAGAACTGGGATGGACCTTTTCCACAAGATATAAGCGATCGCGCATGGATGATCTCTCTGCCTTTCTATATTGCGGGATTGCTGTCGGCAATTGGTGGTATCTTTTTCTCTTTTTCCCCCATCTAGATTTATCGCAGAAGATTTTTGCACATTGTTGAAGTTAACCACATAGTGGTTATTTTTATTTGCATCTATACTCTTTCTTATAAAGAAATAATTGATACAAACAGTAATAAGTGATATTATTAACGGAATCTATTTTGGAATTATCGGATTTTGGAGGATAAAAAAATGGGGTTTTCAAAAAAAACAACGCTTGTCTTGGCCGCTCTTACATTGGTCGCCGCGCTCTCGTCGTGCGACGGCGGTGAATCAGAAGTCGTTTCGGTGACCGGACCATATTTTACGGGTTATGAAGCTAAGACAACATATAATGCTTATCTCGGCACGACGATCGATACGCTTAATACCGCACAAAGCCAAAGCGCTTCGGACGTTATGCATATCGCCAACTTTGTTGACGGCTTGTTAATGAACAATGAATTTGGCATTCTTGAGCGGCAGTTGGCGTCCTCGGCAAGAGTTGACGACCAATACAGAAACTTCTATTTTACCATTAAGGAAAACGTCCCATGGTTCACTTATGATGGCCGCGAATACGTTGCTAAAAATAATCAGGGCAAAGAGGAAAAACAGTATGTTGTCGCCGATGACTTTGTCAATACTGCACAAATTATCCTCAATTACTCAAATCAATCAAAAATAGCCTATATGGTTACTTTATTTATCGATGGTGCGTGGGAGTATTTCTGCTATACGTACATGAATTATCTAATCGGAGAGCGCAATACAAGTTATGCCGGTATCAACTGGGCTAGTTTGCGGAATCTCTCGAATGATGCCAGAGCTGATGCCCTCGAGTTTTTAATCGCTCACGAATCAGGAATGGATCCAAACGAAATCCCAATCATTCTCGGAGAAGATTTAGCTGCAATCGCCAATTTCTCCCGCGTTGGCATCATCGCCGAAAGTAAATATGAAATTCATTACCGCCTCAATCAAACGGCCCTTTTTTTTCCTACTCTTTTAACATACGCCCCCTTCTATCCGATTAATCGTGCCTTTTTTGCTCAGCAGCGGTTCAGTAAATTTGGCACGAGTAAAGAAACCATCCTCTACAACGGACCTTTTCTTTGCTCTGAATGGACCGATACAAAAGTCCAATACAAAAGGAATGATAAGTATTATAAAGTTGATGATGTTCACATTAAAACGGTCAATTATATCGTTGCTGCAAGTGATACCCGCTACTCCGATATGCGCGAGAGTTTTGAAAATGGTGTCATAGACGGCTTTACCATTGCTCCTGAGGATTCCCTCGGTTGGGCGAAATACATCACGGGCGGAACGCCTGAGTCTCCAGGCTCAGGAACAGTCGAAAACCCCTTTAGCCCCCTCGTCAATAGTCGCGAACTTGATCTAATCGATTTCACATACCACTTTACGCTCAATATCGAAAGACCGACCGATCCGGACGTGCAGCCCAATACCATCTTTTATGAAGGCAGTGGAGCCCCCTTTGCAGATCCGGAAGCGGAAATTATTAATACGAACAGGGCCTTGAAAATCAAAGAAGTGCGTCGTTTGATTTTAGATGGCATCGACTTCGAATACTATAATGTGCAAAACGAAGCCTCCGCCATTGATATTCACCAGTATCAACTTAATACTTTTACGCCTCCAAAATATGTTTTTGACGAAAATGACAAAGACTATATTGAGTATTATTATGAAGAATATGCCCGCCAAAAAGGATTGGATGATGCCGCTGCCGCCAAAGCTTTAATCGGTCCGCAGACCATCGAAGGTGTCAATTATTCTGACGAAGAAGCCTTGCAAATGCGGCTCGATGCCGAGATTGCCGTTCAGCAGTATAACGAATTGAATCCCACTGCGACTATTAAATTACCAATTTTTGTCGAAAATGCCGGGTTGGCCGGCGTTTCGCCCTCGCAAACATACTACGAGAACAACTGGATTAACAATTTTAATAACCGGATTAATGCCGGACTCCAAAAAGGCAGTGAATTCGTTAAAATAATTAATAATATTCGTGCGACGAGTTCTGAAGTATTTTCCGCTAATTCTTCCGGTGGATATTACACCATTAGTTCGTGGGGTTGGATTGGCGATTATGCTGACCCTTTGACCTATTTGCACACCTATGTCACAAACGGCGATATGTCGCAATATACTGGAACTAAATTGCCATTAGACAATTATTTTCTCGATGAAAGCGGCAATTTACATCATCATCCCAACGGACTTCTCGCCGAGTATGATGAATTAGTGGATGAAGCCAGCGAAATTAATTCGAGCAATGCTTTGCGCTACGAAGCTTTTGCCAAAGCCGAATATGAACTAATTAATAATGTTTATCTGATCAAGCCTCACTCGATGAATAGCCAGGGCTGGGCCATGTCGGTTTCCAGGGCCGTCGGCTATCAAAATCCGACCGCATCTTATGGTTTGGCAACATATCGTTTAACGGGTATGTGGGTTTTGACCGAGCCTCCGACGGGCGATGACAGGAAAGAGGCGCGCGAAGTTCAGGCAATCGCCAAAGCGGCGGCGCTTGAAGAGTTTGGCGTTTACAATTACCTCGGTTCCGATGAAGACTAAATGCGGATTGCAATTTATTGCTGATCACAATTCAATATCTAAAAATTAAATCAGAAAGCATCGCAAGGATCCATGGGCGTCTATTTAATCGGCTATACACTAATTGCACTTACAGTCCTTTTTGTTATCTTTGTCCAGCTCGTCAGCCGCAAAGCTATTTTCAAAAACAGTGTCCAGATGCAAAGAATTTTTGCTCACCCTTTACTGAATTATTCAATCAAGCGCATTGGCAGCGCTCTCTTTTCAATTCTGCTTGCCATAACGGCCACCTTTTTTCTAATTCGCTTAAAAAGCGAGGGCACGCAAATATGCGAGCAGGCAATCGCCACATGGAAGCAACTGGGCAATTTACAGGAAATGTATTGCACCTCCCTCAAAGCTCAGCTCGGTATCACTGAAAACTGGTTTTTAGATTTACTTAATTATTATTATAAGATATTGCCTTTTCCCAAGACTGTCTGCAATGTTAGTTATGTCAGCACGGTCATTGGAAACACGACGATTTATAGTATCTCAAATCAAAACTGCCGTAACTTTATCCTTGACCTGGGAACAATTTTCTTCTTGGGGGGAGGCAATAACGGCCGCTTCGTTCTTGATGTCATCAGCGAAAAGATGATTATTTCCTTTCGGGTGGGCATTATCGCCGTCTTTGTCGAATTGCTCCTCGGCTATCCGATGGGCATCATGATGGCCAAAAACAAGGATGGCGTTTTTGATAAAATTGGCAAGACCTACATCATTACCATCGACGCCATTCCCGGCGTCGCATATTACTACATCTGGATGGTTGTTTTTGCCACAATTGGGTTACCGACTATTTATAGTGCCGGAAACGTCTTGACCTATCTTGCACCAGCCCTGACGATGGGTTTTACCGGGATGGCCGGCATCGCTCTATGGGTGCGCCGTTTTATGCTCGATGAATTTAATGCTGATTATGTTAAATTCGCCCGCGCAAAAGGATTAGGCGAAAACCGCATCATGTTTATCCATGTTTTAAGAAACGCCGTCGTTCCCCTTGTTCGATCCGTTCCGGCTGCGATTCTTGGAGCTTTGCTGGGAACTTTCTATATCGAAAAAATATACGGAATTGACGGTATCGGTGGATTGCTTGTCTCTTCAGAATCATCGAGCGATTTCTTTGTTTTGCAAGGCATTATTGTCATCTCGGCTTTGATATCTATCATTTCATATTCGGCCGGCGACATCGTCACGGC
>JBAZDT010000092.1:0-4204 GCA_041654325.1 Bacilli bacterium
ATGCCTTTGAAGTTAACGGCATGACGAGCGACGCGAACTCGAGCGATGGAAAATTGCTCATGGATGTCGCCAACATTCCCAGTCTTATCTCCGCGCCATGGCTTGGCTATTGTCAAATCGATCAGGTGACATACCAAAACACGCGATCCTTTGCGTTGAGCAACGATAATCCTTATTACTATGTTGGCACTTATGCAAGTGGCATCGGCGATCCTCATGATTCGATTTCCGGTCAACCGAATCCGCATAAGTCATATCCGGTAATTTGGCCGATGGCGGTGGCAATGCAAGGCTTGACGAGCGACGATGCCCAGGAAAAAGAATTATGTATTCAATACTTAGTTAACTTGGCTGGCGATTCCTATGTCATGCACGAAGCCGTAAACGCCAACAACCCAAGCGAATACAGCCGCGATTTCTTTACTTGGCCGTGCTCGCTTTTTGCGGAATTATACGGTTTAACCTACCTCTTTAGCGACTAGACCTTAACGGAGGAAAAATAATGAAAATAAGTAAATTATTTATCGGCGTCAGCACTTTGCTGGCGCTAGTCATACCCCTTGTGGCAGTCGGGGCACAAGAAACAAAGGCTGAAACTCGCCAATATGGTGTCGATTTAGCGTACAAACGCCGCGTTGTCTCGACGGCTCACACAGACAATAATCTAAATGTTTACGCCGTCGACGGCAAAAACGACACGCGCTATGCCGCTATCGAAGAGAATAATGCCTTTTTCTACATTAACTTAGGTTCAAAAGAAAAAGTGGGGAAGGTCGTTCTTGATTGGGAGGCGGCTTATGCCTCAGAATATCAAATTATGATGTCCAACGATGCTCTTGATTGGACCGTCGTGGCCAATGTCACGAAAACGGATAGCAAAACCGATGAAATCGTCTTTCCAGCGTGGATTGAGGCCGAATACGTCCGCTTTCAAGGAATAAGCCGAGCCACCCAATATGGTTATTCGTTTTACTCTTTTGAAGTATACGGGCCCAAGAGTCTAGCGGTTGGGAGCAGCGTTGTCGAAGTATCCTCGAATGAGCATGAAACCGAACTGAACAAAAACTTTATTCTCGATAATCTTGCCAGCACCCGTTGGGCGTCGAACATGGCAGCGGGGGACAATCAATATTTGATTATCGACCTTGGGTCTCCGCTGGCTTTTGATTTAGTGAAAATCCGTTGGGAGGTTTCCTTCGCGCGTATATTTAGAATATATTCGCATAGCGAAATAGGCGCCACGAGCCCACTTCGCGATGATGAGGGATGGCAGTATTTGACCGGCGCAGAAGCCGGCCTCGGCGAAGTCGATGTCCTAAAACCAGATGTTAACTCGCAGACTCGCTACCTGAAAGTCGAATTAATCCAGCGCGAGACAAGCGAAGAAACCAAGAAAACAGGTCGCTACCCTTGGCAGTCGACATTTTCGATTTATTCTTTTGAACTTTTTGATTGGTCGAGCATCGCCGCGGTCCCGGTTGGGCGGAGCATGGAATTTTCCAAGAACAGTCCAGCGTGGGCGGCGATGAGCAATATTACCCTCTATGATGGAGGCTTACTTTTAGCTCCGCATGGTTTTCCGATTTCGGCTGATGGAGTCGTCACTAATCTCGACAGCATTGCCGATGGCGATATTCCCGGCTTTGAATCATACGCCACATATAATCCCGCCGTCGTTTATGACGAGGATCGGGAAATGTTCCATATGATTTATCGCAGCGAATTGCCGGACAATTTCAATCATTATTTCGGCGATAAATATGAACTTGGTCATATGTCGACGTTGTCATATGCTTATTCTTACGATGGCATTCATTTCGTCCGAGGCGAAAACAATCCAATCGCCTGGCCGACGAGCAATGACGAAAAAGGCGGAGGTTTAGAAGACCCGCGGATGTTCAAAATCGTCGATGACGTCAACCGTGGCGGTCTGACCACTTATTACATCACCTACACAATGTACGATAACAACCTGACGCGGGAAGGCATTATTTACACCCATGACTTTGTCACCTTTCATAAACAAGGCCGCTTGTCAGCCAATTACTCTGGGGCGATCAAATCTGGCACGTTCATCACCGACCCAGAAGGGAACGCCGTCAAGATCGACGATCCTCGGCCAAATAAGCACGGCCAAATTTACATGATTTATATGAAAGATGGAAGTTATACGAAAGTCGGCTTCACGAATGATGTATTAGCAATATCCGAAAATGATATCGTCAATGTCGCAAGCGCTGGCTTTGGCGGTAACGATATCGAGGATTTAACCCACGATAATGAATCATGTATGGCTTTGACGAATATTTATGGGCCGAATGATCAAGATATTTATTTAATGTATGGTGGTGGGCGTCTCAGCGATCCAAACATCCAGTATCAGCAGGCAAATGCCAGCGGCTGGTTTTATGCCTTAGGGGTCTTAAAGGCGACGAAATCAAATCCCTTTGAACTTACCAACGTTGAGATGGATCTTGATGAACCGACGATGTATCCAACCGACACCAATAAAATCGATTATGGACTATTTAATAAATGCATGTTCGCCGATAGCATGATCCGCATCGGTAACACTTGGCACCTATATTATGGCGCCGGTGACATGTATGTTGGGCTAGCCCAGGCGCGAGCCGATTTTTCCGCGGGAGCGTCGGATTACATTCGCCAAGATGATAGGGTTAGCGCCACGACGAAGGCTCTCAACAAAAAATACGGAGACGATAAAACGGCTTATGAAATTGATTATGTTCTCGAAGTCCATGATTTTAACGGTGATCTTTTATTTGCGAAAGAACAGCACGCATCGATCAAACACTTTTCACATAGTGAACTTGGCAAGTATAGCACAGGTGAAGAACTCGAGATTAGCGTGGATTTGAGCACGATTAGTGGCCTTCCAGCAAATTACTACATTCAAACATTCATCCGCGATAGCGTTACCGATCAGGCAATCAGCCATGTCGCGAGCTACCTCGTCGTCGAACCGACGATAACTTTTATAAGCTGAGGAGAGATATATGAAACATAAAGCCAAATTATATGTCGCAGCATTAATCGCCTTGGCGACCTTAGGGGGATGCGATGGGCCAAGCGCTCCGACCAACTTGAGTTACTCCGAACGCGTTTTGACATGGTCGGAAGTTCGTTCGGCGACAGCCTATCGTGTTTTGATTAACGACGAAAACGCTCATGATGTGAGCGAAGAAGAATTTACGTTGCCTGTTGAGTATCATGGCGAATTGACGTTTAAAGTCGCTTCTTTATTCGGCGAGGTCATCTCCGAATACAGCGCTCCTCTTTTCGTCGATGCGTATCTGACGCTTTCGTATCCCGAAAATGTTCATCAAGATGGTAATATCCTAAGATGGAATGCCGTTAATCAAGCCAATGGTTATGTCGTCAAAGTCGGCCTGGTTGAAAACGATGCCGAAGAAAATGAATTCGAAATTGTATCTTCCTCACCGGTGCAAGTCGCCGTCTTGGCAAACGGCAGCGACGATGGGTATGTGATCGCGAGTCCTTTCTCATCACCGATATGGTTCAAAGTGGCTTTAGCCATTCCGACCAATATTTCTTATAGCGATGGTATTTTGTCGTGGACTGCCGTGGAACATGCCGCGAGTTACCAAATCACTATCGATGATGGCGATGCGCTTAGCAGCTCGATAAATCAAATCAACGTCGGCTTCGACAATGTCGGCAACATCAACTTCAAAGTCAAAGCCATAAGCGATGATGAGCGGTATTTCGATTCAGCATTTGGCGAAGCGAACATTCAAATTGCGCCTCTAACTCTTTCCGCGCCTACAAATGTTCGCATTATCGAAGGTGTGCTTCTGTTTGATGCTGTCGATCACGCAACATCATATGCGATATTTCACGAAACGGTATGGCTCTCAGAAGTTACGGAGACGCAATATCAAATTCCCAACGTGGTATTATCGGCGAGCGGAACATATTTGCAGGTTCAAGCGCTTTCTGATATCCATAGCGATTCACTTTTAAGCCAAAAAGTATATCTTGGCGCTATCGAACTTCATAATGAAGCAGATTTGCGTTCGATGGGCGAATCAGGATATTTCGTTCTTGCCTCAGACATTGTCTTGACATCAGCATGGACCAGCAAAGATTTTCAAGGTGTTCTCGACGGAAATAATCATACCATCAGCGGTTTATCGATAACTGGGTCGCACTCATCCAATCT
>JBAZDT010000093.1:0-4200 GCA_041654325.1 Bacilli bacterium
AAAATGCTCATCGATGTAGGGCTTTACTTCCTTTATCACCCATTCGAGATATACATCGCCTAGTTCTTCGCCTTTGGGCAAGTATTTCTCGGCGTCCCCAATCCAATGAAAAGGCGAATATTCGCGGGTTCTTATCTGCCATGGCATGGCCTCGAGCGAGACGATTATCATCTCTTTGCCGATTTGCTCCAGCGCGAGATCGAGCGATAAGCATTCATAGCCGTCAGGCGTATCGGCGCGAAAGCAAAATTCACCATCATGGACATATAAAACGGGGCAGCGCTTGTTTTGATGGCGCGGATAGTAAACACGAATGCGTCGCGAGTTCCCCAAGGTCTTGGAATAAAGAGCGAACTTCGTGAAATTCATTTCCATGATTTTAATTATACGGTCTCCACGATAAACATTATCGGAAAAACGGTTAACCGTAATGATGTGTTTACAAAAGAAAAAGGCGCAACTTTTTGCGCCTTCTTACTTTTTGTTCTAATAGAACAGCATGGTTTCTCGTTTCGCGTTTAATTCAAGATTTCTTGATTTGAAACGGACCGATTTAGTTATTCTCTTTTTTCTTGCGCAGGTAGAAAATGCTGCCCAAGATCATCGTCCCGGCAATAGTGATGGCGATGATGATAAGCGGGGTATTGTCTCTGGCGAAAGCCGCAAAAATGCCCGAATTGCCTGCCGATTGTGATGCTGACCAGCTATCGAGATAAGCTATGCGAATCCGAGCGTCGACAAATAGAGCGCCCTCGTTAGTCGAAAACTCTGACTTTGCGTCTTCGCTCAGATGGTTGTACTCAGCTTCAAGAGCGGCGATAGCGGCGAGACATCTGCCGTCTGCATTATTGCCGATGCCGGTCATGACATAATCTGCGTAGGCCGTCGCTTGTTCTAAAGCGGTGGCGATCGTTCCTTCGATCGTCACTTGCACATTATAGGTAACCGTTTCCTCTTCGTAAGTGATGGTCGCCGTCTGCAGGCCTAGCACGCCTGTGTCGATGCCGGTCACGTCAAAACCAGTTTCGACATCAACTGGGCCAGTATTATAATCGGCGGTTATGACGAGACCCGCATGCTCAAAGGATTCGCCTAACGAAAACGTTGTGTTGGTCGCCGGTGTCTTGATTGAGATTGTCTCGAGGACGGACGGGACGTACTTATACAATTCTAGTTCGTTACCCGTGCTAGAAGAAGCAAAAGAGCGCCAGTCGTCATAATAACCTTCGGAATAAGCGCGTGTGATTTGACGATTTCCTTCATAGCTGCTGGATAATGTGATTCTTGGGCCCTTGCCATCCACTTCCAATAAATCGGCCGTGAAATAAGTCGCGGGTTCCGAATTTTGAGTCCGCAGGCCACCGGGGCCGTCGTATTCATTTTTCAGCCAATTTGTTCCATCGGTGATTCGCCACTGATTAACTCCGACGTTTTTAAACGTCCAAGCATTTGCTTCGACCGCGGTTGCGGTGCTGAATTCGCCATTTGATGGGCTCACGTTATAGGATCCAGGAATAAGATAGTCACCCTCAAAGGTAATTGCGTATTTGGCGTTATCGAGAAGATCATCTAGAGAATCCGCCAATACCCAGTTATTTACTCCGGCTTCAACTTCTCCGGCCGAACTTCCAACGGCTAGGCCGATGCCCAGCGCCAATTCGCCGGCCACAAACATAAAAATAACTCGCTTTAACAATTTCATATGATGTCCTCCCGGCACTATTTATGAAAACTAAGCAGAATGCCTATTATGATTTTAAACTATGTTGTGCACATTAAAGACAAGCCCTTTTTTAGAAAAAATGAAAATTGAAAATGAATTGTTCAAAATCGCCGAAGTCGCAAACTTTTAAGGCGTCATAACGACCACGCTTCGCTATTACGATATTAGAAATATCAGAGAGATAACCCATATCATCGATTTGCGGTGTCTGGGCCTCAGCATGTGCCAAATCGAAAACTAACTACGTCAATATATTATTTGCTGCTGCGCGATTAGCATTGTCATGATTTTTTGACAAAAACAAACCAAAGTCAGAATTCGTTTATAGTTCGTGCAAAGCGCAGAAGAACAGCGCAAAGTAGCCATTTGGTCAACGCCTCATCTGTTATCGAAAGCGGAACGCACTTTTCGAAATGAATAAAAAAGGACGAATTTTTTTCGTCCCTTGAATAGTTAATGATAATTCTAAACCGCTGGTTTCAGCGATTTCATCGACATCCACATAATCCGGATGCCAATCAGCATGACGAAGATCATCACGGCGTATTGCGGGAAGATAAAGCCGAAGATCAAAGCTAGCAAAGAAGGAGTGAAAGAAGCCCAGTAGGAAATCTTCTGCGTCTCCCAAAAAGTATAGATGCGGAAGGGGTTGCGCTTGCCGCGAGTGAGGATGAAGACCATCAAGCCCATGAAGAAGATCAAGAGGGCATCGACGCCTAACATAATAAGCGTCGAATCGCGAGCGGTGTTCATCTTGGTGTTGTAATAGACATCATCGTAGAGGCCATTCCATTTTTCGATGACGGCGCTTCGGTAGGCTTCGGCTTTGACGGGGCCTCCGACTTCCGCGAATTTTGCATCGTGGCTGGTCACATAAGTGATGCCGTCCATCTCGACGGTCGCTAGATTTTTTAAGTCGGTGCCAACCTCAAGATTTAGATAATCTCCGGATACAGAGCTTAAAGCCGTAACGTTGCCAGGTTGAAATAGCTGGCCGACCATTTTCTCTTTGCCGAAGATTAGATAACTGGTGCTGCGGGCGGTGCCTTCGGTGTCGCGTGGCGTGCCATCGAGGGGATTCTTGTTTTCGGAAACGTTCGTGTAATAGGTGACGAATTCGGCATCGGTGACATCGGTGTAGTAAACTTCAAAGTCGACCTTGTCGTCGTTGTTGAGGTGGACATATTGGTGATAGATATTGTCTTCCCCGGCATGGACTGTGTTCCAAGTCTCGGCGTTAGCGACGAGAACATTCTTTTCGCCCTCTTGTTCGACAATCATCGAAAGATCGGCGTCGACGAGGTGATCGCTAAAAGCGACGATGGCGTTGTCGTAGTTATATAGATAAGTCAATTTGGTGAAATCGGAGCCGTTGGCCTGAAGGGAAGTGACCATGATTGGCAAGACGGCGAGGATGAGGGATAAGACGACGAAGATGACGGCAAAAAACCATTTTTTCGTCCGGCCTCCTTCTATACAAGCATCATTGTTGATGAGGCTTTTCATAATTAGTTTGAAATTTTTCATATCTTTACTTCCAATCGCTTACATAGTTTATTATATATAACTTCTATTTTCAAACACTATTCACGACTTCATTCATTGATAAATGCTAAACTTTACATTATATTAATGCGGTAATCAAAATGACGAAACGTGTTCGCTTAATCAAAATCACTCGTTGGATCGCCGTCGTCCTCTCCGCTTTTGCCATCTCGACGATCCTCTTTCCGTTCGCCAGCGAAACTTTATTAGACGGGACCGTCGTCTATTATCCAACTATTACCGCCATCATCGGCGGCGACTTCACTTATAGTGATCTATCGAATACCTATACCCAAACCTTTCATATTAATATTTGGTTGATTATCACTTACCAATTAGCGTGGCTGAGCTCGGTCGCCTTCTTTTTTTCGGGTCGCAAAAAGACCAATCTCATCTTCGCCTTGGTTTTGGCTTTCATCAGCATGGTGGCGATGATTTTCATGCCGTACATCGTTCGATTCTCCACGCCGGGTTTCGTTCTTTCTGGGGTGCGCATCGGTTATGGTCCGATGCTAGGCGCGGCCGCTTTGCTTCTCTCGCAGATCACGGCTTTATTTCACATTCTAATCGACGAACGCTATCGTTGATAACTTCTCCTTTTATTTGCTGAAAGTTTTTTCTCATGTTAAGATAACTGCGCTTATAAATATATAAGCCACACTTGGGGATGTTCAGGCATCGACAAGGTTGTGTTCGCTTCAACTGCAGCCGAGTGATGACGTAATCATCAAAACAAAGATAACTGGCAACAGAAATCTTTCTTACGCTGCCGCTTAATTAAGCTCCAACATACCGGATTCGGTCTTTGACCGAGCAGCGCGCTTCCAGAGGTTTTGTCTCTCACGCTTTGGGTAAGTGTCATAACAAGGGAATAAGATTCTAGGTTGACTAGCCGAAAAATACGAAAATCATTCTAGTCTCGCATCCTGCTC
>JBAZDT010000094.1:0-4136 GCA_041654325.1 Bacilli bacterium
GATCGTTTTCGATATCTTGCTCAAGGAGGCCGATGCCTTTCTTGTGCGGGTCGTAAGCCTCACCGCGGTCGAAGAAAACTTCGGTGTTTGGTCCGCAAGGGCCTTCGCCGATTTGCCAGAAATTACCTTCCAAAGGAATGAGGTGATCGGCGGAGACACCACATTTAAGCCATAGTTCTCTCGTCGCTAGATCGCTAGGAAGATAGGTGAAGTAAAGTTTGTCTTTGTCCATTCCGAAATATTGCTCAGAAGTCAAAATCTCAAAAGCCCATGGCAGCATCTCTTGGCGAAAATAATCACCGATTGAGAAATTGCCGAGCATTTCAAAAAAAGTATGATGACGAGCCGCATATCCAACGTTTTCAATATCGTTCGTGCGAATCGATTTCTGAATGTTCGTGATGCGCCTTGAAGGTGGGATTTCGCTGCCGTCGAAATATTTCTTCAGCCCCGCGACTCCCGAGTTGATCCAAAGAAGAGTCGGATCCTTATAAGGAATTAGCGAAACTCCTTTTTCGATCTTATGGCCGTGCGCTTCGAAAAAGGAAAGCCACACCTTGCGAATCTCGTTACCTGTTAACTTTTTCATCTTGTTCACCTTTCGACAAATAAAAATCGTCCCTAAGGAACGACTCATGCGCGGTACCATCCTTATTCATTATCAAATAATGCCCTTGATTAATGCCTTAACGCAGCAGACGGCGAGGATTAGTCGCTTCAGAGGAGTGGCACGCTTGCAAGCTTAGTTCCCCTATTGAATGTATTTATAACGTAGTAAATATAGCATATTTAAAAAGGCTTTCAAATCTTTTGGTGGATAATAAGTTAATATTTTTCTTTGCAAGTTGGCGTTTTAATTATATAATTCATGGCATAAAAGGGCCTTCGAGGAACAATTCATGAAATCGATCAAGAACAAATCAACCTTCGCGAAGTGCTATTTTTCCTATTATTACTATTATTACTTAGGGAACGTTTTCCAAACGCGATAAGTTTTATTAGCAATAATAGCTTGCAGGTGGAAAACGATTATTCGTGGACACCTGATAGCTAAGGCAAACGACTCAGGTGCACACCACCTGAGTTTTATTTTTATAAGGAGGAAAAAATATGAAAGTGAAACAACTACTTCTTGCCGCCCTTGCCGCCACAACGATGGTCGTCGCCAACGCTTGCGATAGCGACCAAGTCAAAATTGGAGTTCTCAAGTTCGTCAATGTTCCACCGCTTAACGACGCCCACGACGGTTTTGTGGCCGCTCTTGATGAAGCGGGCATCAATTACGCGATCAACATGCACGATGCCAACGCCGATGGAAGCCTTGTCGCGGCCTCATCGCTAACGCTCGTCGGGGAAAGCGATCTCGTCTTAGGCATTGCCACTCCCGCCGCCAGCGGTTTAAAAGCCGCTCGCACGACAAAAGGAAGGGACATCCCAATTCTTTTCACCGCCGTCACCGACCCAGTCTATTCCGGTTTGATGAGCGATGCTGCCCATCCTGATGGAAACATTACCGGGACAAGCGATATGAATCCGGTTCGCGAACAAATTGAATTGTTTACCCGCCTCGGCTTAACGATTGACAAAATCGGGATGATTTACTGCTCAACCGAGACCAACTCGGTGCGCCAAGAAGAACTAGCTCAAGCCGCATGCGATGATTTAGGCATCACTCTAGAAGTCGAAGTCTTCGCTGAATCCGGTCAAGTTTCGGCAGCGATGGATGCTTTGATTGAATCCGGAATCGACGGTTTATACACCCCGACTGATTCCACTCTCGTCGCCAATTACTCGACCGTCCGCGCCAAAACCGATGCTGCCACCATTCCGATTATCGGCGGCGAAGCAGCCCATTTGGATTTAGGGGCAGTCGCAACCTTGAGCATCGACTACTTTGATCTTGGTAAGTTAACAGGCGAGATGGCTGTCGAACTTCTCAGCGGGACGAGCATCGCCGAATTGCCGGTGCGGACGCTTACGGACACACCGCTTATTCTTAGCATCGATAACGCCGATGGAATCGGCTTGACTTTTCCGCAAACCTTGATCGATGAAGCCGACGAAGTAATCGATGAAGCTTAATAATATTTGCGCATCATGGTAATTTACAACATCCTGACAACTTCGATCGAAGTCGGTCTTATATATGCCTTGCTAGGCATTGGCGTTTTCATCGCCTTCCGCGTTTTAGACATTGCTGATTTAGGCGCGGAAGGTGTCTTTCCTCTCGGGGGAGCGGTGACGATTTTGATGATTACGCTAAATGTCCCGCCGATCTTGGCGATCCTCATCGCGATGGTCGCTGGCGGCATCATGGGATTTATCACTGGGTTTTTACACACGAAACTGCGAATTCCTTCCCTTCTTGCCGGAATTATTACGATGGTCGCCTGCATTCCCCTTTCACAGCTGTTCAACGGAATGACAAATGCCGTCGATGGCTATAGCCAAGTAGGCGATTTCATCGGTTCGATTACTCTGCGCCGAGACGCGACTATTTTTAACTTATTCCGCGGCTTATTAGGCGAGTGGGGTATTATCTTGACCGCCGCTCTTGCTGTCGCTTTGCTCATCGCCCTCCTCTATTGGTTTTTCGGAACCGAAATTGGGATAAGCATACGCGCGACAGGCAAAAATAAAGTCATGAGTCGCGCGCAAGGAATCAATACCGATAACCGCGTCATCGGCGGTCTTGTGATCAGCAACGCAATCGTGGCGATCGGGGGCTCGCTTTTCGCCCAGTTCATGGCAAGTTCAAATTCAACGTTTGGACAAGGATCAATCGTCATCGGTTTAGCCAGTATTCTTCTCGGCGAAGCGATTATGCTCTATGGCAAGCACAGCTTCTGGTATGCCCTTTTAAGTGTCGTGATCGGCTCTTTTGCCTATCAAGTCGTCATCAGTATCGCCATGCGCGTTTTGCCAAACGGCTATTTGAAAATCGTTCAGGCCGTCCTTTTCATGGCCATCCTTTGCATTCCGCTCATCAAAAAATACGTCGGTGATATTACTAAGAAAAAGAAAGAGAGGAGACATCCCGAAAATGCTTAAAATCATCGCTCTAGATAAAACTTTCTCTCTTGACACTAATCCGTTGAACGACAAGCACGCAATCGACAATGTAAGCCTTGACATCAACGATGGCGATTTCATCACGATTATCGGATCCAACGGCTCAGGCAAATCGACTTTATTGAATTTGATTGCCGGTTCCTTCGCTCCTGACCGCGGTCAAATTCTCCTAGATGATGAGGATATCGTCAAACTTAAGAATCATCAAAGGTCGCGATTTATCGGCCGCGTTTTCCAAGATCCGATGGTTGGGACAATCGGCGATATGATGGTTGAGGAAAACATGTTCCTGGCTTCGCGCCGCGGGCAGGCGATGGGCTTGTCCTGGGGCTTAAAAAAGAAATACCGCACCGTTTTTGAAACGATGCTCGCCCCGCTTGGCTTAGGTCTTGAGAAACGCCTTAATGATCGAATGAAAACTCTTTCCGGCGGACAGCGCCAGTCGGTGACCATCTGCATGGCGACGATGAATAGTCCCCGCCTGCTCCTCCTAGATGAGCATACGGCGGCGCTTGATCCGGAAACCGCGAAAACGGTTATGAAAATCACCGATGAAATCGTTCGCAAACAAAAATTGACGACGATCATGGTGACGCACAACATGCGCGACGCCATCAACTTCGGCAACCGCTTGATCATGATGGCAAATGGCAAGATCATCTTCGATTGCCAAGGAAAGGAAAAAGCCGAGTTGACAGTTGAAGGACTAATCAAAAAATTCAGCGAAGTCGCCTCGGGCGATGTCCTGCCCGACTCGCTCATCCTCGGATAAATAGTAATAAAAAGTAGCGATTAGTCGCTACTTTTCTTATATGTCGATTCTTTTGTTATCGCGATATACTTCGCTGATGACTCCCCCGCCGACAAGGATATCTTCGTGATAGAACACCGCCGCCTGACCGGTGGCGATGGCTTTTTGCGGTTTATGAAAAGTCACTTTTAAAATAGCATCGTCAATTTTCGTTATCGAAACGTCGACATCTGCGCTCCGGTAGCGAAACTTGGCCTTCAAATTTCGCCCATCGAGAGGGAAATGAGAATACTCGTTTAAGTTATCGACGTAA
>JBAZDT010000095.1:0-2768 GCA_041654325.1 Bacilli bacterium
CCAAATCACTTTTCCAATTTATATTGAGTATCTTGGAACCTCGGGTTTCTCTGGCGAAGGTGCCACCGACGAACAAGTGTGGATCAGCGACTTTAACAACCGCGTTAAAGGTGCAGAAACCACCCCATTTTTGAAGATTGTCAATAACTCCCGCATCTCGAGCAGTGAAACGTGGTCGACATATGGCGAAAATGGTTACTATACCCTTTATTCGATGGGTTGGATTGGCGACTATGCTGACCCATTAACCTACGCCAACACTTATGTTACCAATGGCGATATGTCCCGTTTTACGGGCACCAGACAGCCTCGTGATAACTATTATCTTGATGAATCCAACATTCTCCAGCACGAGGTTGATGGCTTACTTGAAAAATATGATCAGCTCGTCGACACCGCCAAGACAATCAACAACAGCAACGCCCTGCGCTACAAAGCCTTTGCGGAAGCTGAATACGTTTTGCTCAACGAAGTTTACATCATCAAACCAACCGCGATGCTAAGCCAAGGTTGGACCGCCTCTGTCTCGCGGGCGATGGGCTATGAGAACCCAACCGCCTCCTACGGACTTGCTGATTACCGCCTCGATGGTTTGTGGGTTTTAATCACTCCGCCGACCGGAGCTGAACGCCAAGTGGCGCGCGCCCTTCAAGCGGAACTAAAAGCCGCGGCTTTAGAAGAAACCGGACCATATAACTACGTCGGTTCCGACGCCGAATAAGCAATTCATACTTCGCAGAAATCAGGATCAATGACTTGTTGGTCCTGATTTATTGATACATAATTAGCAAAAGGACAATTAGAAAATGGCGACATATTTAGTTGGATATACATTAATCGGATTAGCACTTCTTTTCGTGGTGTTCGTTCAACTTGTCAGCCGCCATCTCATCTTCAAGCACAACGTTCGCGTTCAACAAATCTTCGCCCATCCGCTTTTGACGTACTCAATCCGCCGTATCGGCAGCGCCCTTATTTCAATCATGCTCGCCGTGACCGCGACATTTTTCCTGATTCGGTTTAAGAGCGAAGGCATCACCATCTGCAAGCAAGCAATCGGAACTTGGGATAAACTCGGCGAAAGCTTGCGATTGCTGCAATGCGTGGCCCTAAAAGAGAGGCTTGGCATAACCGAAAACTGGTTTGTCGACCTAATGACTTACTACTACAAAATTCTGCCGTTTCCGAAGACGGTTTGCCAGATGACGGACATTGATATTCTCGTCGGCAACGAAACAATCTTCATGGTCTCGAATCAGAACTGCCGAAACTTCATCATGGATTTGGGAACCGTCTTTTTCCTCGGTGGTGGCAACAATGGCCAATTTGTTCTTGACGTCATCTCAACGAAGATGGGCATTTCCTTTAAAATCGGCATCATCGCTGTTTTAGTCGAATTAGTCCTCGGCTACCCGATGGGAATTTTGATGGCGAAATATAAAGATGGTGTGTTTGATAAAATAGGCAAAACCTATATTATCACCATCGATGCCATTCCAGGCGTCGCCTATTACTACATCTGGATGGCTCTTTTTGCCGCGATTGGCCTTCCGACGGTTTATGTCTCGGAAAACTTTGCGACGTATTTAGCGCCAGCTTTGACGATGGGATTTACCGGCATGGCCGGCATCGCTTTATGGGTTCGGCGTTTCATGCTCGATGAGTTTAACTCAGACTATGTAAAATTTGCCCGCGCCAAAGGTTTGAGCGAGAACCGCATCATGTATACCCATGTTTTAAGAAACGCGATCGTGCCATTAGTCCGTTCGATTCCGGCAGCTATTTTAGGAGCTTTGCTCGGCACGTTTTATATCGAAAAGATTTACGGCATCGACGGGGTCGGTGGTTTACTCGTGACCTCGAACAGCACGAACGACTACTTTGTCCTCCAAGGTATTATCGTCGTTTCAGCATTGATTTCGATTATCGCTTATCTCGCGGGCGACATCGTGACCGCAATTGTCGATCCACGCGTTAGTTTTTCAAATGAATAGAAAGGGGTAAAAAACATGGCCAACAATTCGGTTAGAAACATCGATTCGGTCGTCTATCACAATGTTGAAGACCTCTTTACTGTCGTCGGGGCAAGCGAAGAAAACATCGAAAAGCTCCAGACGGCTCCCTATTCCTATTGGCGGGAAACATTTAAGCAACTGATTAAGAAACCATTGGCAATTATCAGCTTCATTGTCATTTTATTAATCATTTTCTTAACGATTTTCGGCCCTATTTTCAAATCTTATCAAGTTATCAATATTCCTGACGTTTCAACCGCAGAAAAATTCGACCCATATCTTCCTTGGAGCGCCGACCACTGGTTTGGAACCGGCGGCAATAAGATGCAGTATTTTAAAGGTCTTGATTTATGGACTTGCGTCTGGGTTGGAGCGCGTCTATCGCTGATCCTTGGAACCGTCGTCGCGTTAATCGATACGTTTTTGGGTATTCTCATCGGTTCATTGTGGGGTTACTTCCGCAAACTCGACCCGATTATGATCGAGATTCGCAACTTTGTCGATAATGTTCCATCTCTCCTTTTATACTTCCTGCTCATGCAGTTTTTAACCCCTGATTTTTGGACGATTGTCTTTCTATTGACGATGTTTGGCTGGCTTGGACTCGCCGGCTTTATCCGCAACCAGATAATTATCATCCGCAACCGCGAGTACAACATCGCCTCGCAAACCCTTGGTTCATCGCCTAAGGCGATGATTACTCATAACCTTTTGCCATACTTAATCTCGGTTATTGTCACCGTTGTTTCGACC
>JBAZDT010000095.1:2778-4124 GCA_041654325.1 Bacilli bacterium
CTTCTTTTGACTGTCATTCAAAGCCGCCAATGGCGATATCACCCTTGGCCAAGTCTTGACCGTCGCGACAAACGATGAATGGATTTCCTTCCCATATCTTTTAATCGCCCCAATGATCGTTTTGGTTCCTTTGACCATCACTTTCTTCTATCTCGGTCTTGCTCTCGCTGATGCGACGGACCCGAAAAACCACCGGTAGAAAGGAATCAGAATATGGCATCTTTAGAAAAAGAAAAAATTCTTGAAGTCCGCGACTTATCGGTCGGTTTCGTTTCGCATGGCAAAAAAGTACACGTTATCCGCGATGTCTCGATCGACGTCTACCAAGGTGAAACCCTCGCGATTGTCGGTGAATCGGGCTCGGGAAAATCAGTCTTCACCAAAACTTTTACAGGCATGCTCGACGCCAACGGTTTTATCTCGAGCGGTTCGATTATGTTTCACGGCGAAGATTTAGCCAAGAAGAAAAAGCACGAGGAGTGGAAAGGCATTCGCGGCAAGCGGATTGCGACTATTTTCCAAGACCCGATGACTTCCTTAAATCCCCTTTTAACAATCGGTTATCAAATTGCTGAAGTGTTGATGTTACACCATGGTCTTTCTATGAAAGAAGCCCAAGAAGAAGCCGTCAAACTACTCGAAAAGGTTCGGATACCGGATGCTCGCGGTCGCATGAAGGATTATCCATTCCAATACTCTGGAGGAATGAGGCAGCGGGTCGTCATCGCAATCGCCTTGGCGTGCCGCCCGGAAATTCTCATTTGCGATGAGCCGACGACGGCCCTCGATGTCACCGTGCAATCACAAATCCTCGAACTTATCAAAGAACTGCAAAAAGAATATCAATGGACAACCATTTTCATCACTCATGACCTCGGCGTAGTCGCCAATGTCGCCGACCGCATCGCCGTCATGTACGGCGGGCAGATTGTCGAATACGGTACGGCCGAAGACGTCTTTTACACGCCACAGCATCCATACACTTGGGCTCTGCTTTCTTCGCTGCCTCAATTAGGAACGAAAAATGAGCCATTAACTTTCATCAAAGGCAATCCCCCATCATTCGTCAACGAAATCGTCGGCGACGCCTTTGCCATCCGCAACGACTATGCGATGCGCATTGATTTCGTCCAAGATCCTCCGATGTTTAAGGTTTCCGAAACACACTTCGCCAAAACGTGGTTACTTGATCCACGGGCCCCAAAAGTCGAAAAACCTAAGATTATCCAGAATTTGCGCGAGCGGATGAAACAGGCTGCTATCGAGCTGAAAAGAGAAGTGGGAGAATAACCATGAATAATGAGTTAAGAACCGAAAAAATCACTGCAAAAACCGCTCATAACGAA
>JBAZDT010000096.1:0-1022 GCA_041654325.1 Bacilli bacterium
AGGTAGATGGCAACCGCCAATAAGCAATTGACAACGGCCAAGAAAGCGATAGCGAAAGCAATCGAAGGAAGAGGAATAAACAATAGACCGACGAGCATCGCGGCATCGACGATGATGATGGCGAAGCCACCGAATACGGCTAAAAATGCCGACATGCTTTGCTTGACGACTTCCGCTTCGTTTTTAAAATCGAAGCGCGGGAACCAAATGTTGAGCCAAGCGTAGAAAGATGATGAGACAAGCGAGAAGGATACGATGGCTAAGAAAGACGCTAATGCCACCCATATATCAAGATTTAAGGCGATGGCGGCAAGAGGAAAGGATACGAGAATAATCGGAAGCGATAGCAGGAGATTGAAACCTGTTTTAACCGAGACAATTGTTTCGCCTTTGATCGGCAGCGTCTTCAAAAGGGCAAAATTCTTTCCTTCAAGGGAAAGGCTGACCGCTGGAGTGTAAACCGTTGAAAGACAAAAGGCGAAGAACCCCAACACGACAAAGCTGCCAAACGATCCAAGCGCGGGGACGATTTGATCTTTAAAAAACAAAGCACCGGCAGAAAAGATGATCAGCATAATTAGTCCCATGCCGGAATTGAAAATATAGATTGGCGTCCCGACGAATTTGCGCCACTCTTTTTTTAAAAGGGCCATAAAAATAGGTGCTTTTTTCGTCTCGCGACTTTTGATGATCACTTCTTTGTTCGCGACGCGGTTCTGATTTGCCTTGACGCTTAATTTCGTGACGATGAATAAGAAAAGGGCAAACAAACCAAGGTGGCTAACGATTAAATAAACAAAGTTTAAAAAGTTAAGGTCGTGAACTGATGCGGCGAACCATTCGTTGGGAAGGTAGATACTCGAGATAGCCTCGATGACCCATAATGGAATAAACGACCCTCCCTGCGCGGCCATGCTGCTAACCGTCGAAACGATGAAAATGGTAAGGAAAAGAGCGAAGAGAAGGATGATTTGGATTAAGTTGCTCTTTTTAAAATGCTTGCCGATTTTCGCGATTAAAAG
>JBAZDT010000096.1:1032-4106 GCA_041654325.1 Bacilli bacterium
ATAATCGCAGGAAGCGGTAAAATTAAACAGCCAATCAGTAAATAGAGAAGACTTAATACATTAAACGGCGCGCGAATTAAATAGACGATGATAATCGGCGATGTTAAGGCAAAGGTGATGATGTAGATGAAAGTCATCATCGTTATCAGCTTGGCTAATAAAACCTCGAATGGGCGCAGGGGTAGCGGACCGAGGATATCGTAATCCTTAAACTGAAAAAGCAGCCCATTTGCCTGAAAGATGGCAAAGATAAATCCAAGCCCGACGGAATACGAAGCCACATATGTCAAGAAGACGCGGACGACATTGAGGTCGGGGCCCATCGCGTAGAATATCGAGCCAGTTGAAAAACCCATGCTGATAAAAGAAAAAGCAAAGAGGCCGACAAAGAGAAATACTTTGCCGCGGGATTCGGATACTTTGCTGCCAAAAAGGCGGCGTGCTCCAAAACTTTCTCTAAGAAAAACTCTTAATAACTTTATAAACACGATTACGCATTCTCCATAAAGAAGTTCTCGAGGGAACGGTCTTTGATGACTTCGTTAGTCTTGCCATCGGCGATGATATGGCCTTGCTTGATAATCGCGATTTTGTTGCATAATTTCTCAACGACTTCCAAGACGTGGGAAGAGAAAAAGATAATCCCGCCTTTGGCGGTAATTTCTTTGAAAATCTGCTTAAGAGAGAAGGCGGCTTTGGGATCGAGGCCGACAAAAGGCTCATCGAGAAGGATAAGTTTGGGCTCGTGGACGAAAGCGGCGATCAAGGCGGCTTTTTGCTTCATGCCGTGCGAGTAAGTCGCAATCGGCTTATTTAAAGCATCGGCCATTTCGAAAATACCGGCATAGCGATCGATTAATTCGTTGCGCCTTTCGATGCTGACCGCAAAGGCGTCGGCGATGAAGTCGATGAATTGGCGGCCGGACAAAGTCTCATATAAATCGGGATGGTCGGGAATATAGGCCATCAGTTTTTTGAACTCCAAAGGATTCTTGGCAATCGTAAAGCCATCCATGCTGATTGAACCGCTATCGAAACCGATAATCCCTGCGATCGACTTTAAAAGTGTTGTTTTACCAGCGCCGTTCGGGCCGACAAAACCATAAAGATCACCTGGTTCTAAAACGAGGTCGATTTCAGAAATGGCCAACTTCTTTTTGTCATATGATTTACTAACTTTATTAATCTCTAACATGTTATACCCCCGATAATTCAACAATATAATAGCAAAGACAATGTGATATTTATATCAGTTTCTAAAAGTGGACTAATTTACTATAAGGCAAAAGCCGGAAACATCTAAAAACTTTGTTTGAGGTCTTTATAAAAAGCGTAAGTCGCGACTTGCACCTTTGGGGCGACCCAGAAACCTAAAATACCAAAGGTTAAAAACGAGAGGATCCACCAGCCTATGTAACTGAAATGAAGGCAGAAAAGACGCCATTTATGGCCGTTCATCATCTGGCGGCTCTTGGTGATGACATCCTCATAGTGCATCTCGGGATTATCGAGCTGAATGTAATAGATCATCGCATAGGAATAGGCCTTGATGATGCCAGGAATGATAAAAAGCATCGACCATAAAAACAAATAGATCTGGCTGATCAAACCCAGCAAGATTGATTTTTCGAGATTGCTCGTAAAACCTTTGAAAAGGGTGTTGATATTCGGCCTTTCGCCGCGATATATCTCATCGACGAACATCGCATAGCCAAGGCGTAAAGGACCGCCGAGAATCAGCAGGCCGACTCCCGCCAAGGAAGAAATAAAACCTTCGACAACCGTATAGAGGAAATGGGCGACGGCCGCTTCCGACCAGCTGCCATCTAGTTTTTCATCGGCGATGCGCCGAAATTCATAAGAATTCATATTTCATACCCCCGAGAAAATTATAAACCAAAAATGAGGGCGTTCAAGAATTATTGAAGTCGCAAAAATTTCTATAGTGGGCAAGCCGTGTTGGTCGTTTTTTGTATATCCTCATCGCTTAAAAGAACATCGGCGTATTTTGCGGTGCCCTCTAATAAATCCTTTGCGAATGGACACGTCGGTATAATCTTTAGATTATTAGTCCGCGCATGCTCGACGACTTTATCGACGAGAATCTTGCCAAGACCACGGCCGCGAAGCGAACGGTTGACATAAGTGTGGTCTAAAATAATGATATTGTCGCGGTGCTTTTTAAAAGTGACTTCCGCCACCGCCTGCTCTTCACTTTCGCCGATATAAAAGCGATCGCTGTTTTTCCCAAAAAGAATTTTATCCATTGTTCCTACCTCCATCTATCTATCGATTTGCTTTTTTATTAAGAAGTTCTATATCACCAATTTAAACATAAAAAGGCGCGACATAAAGCGTTATGCTTTTGGCTATAGTTTGCCTACTGCCATCTAAACCTATTTTTGAAAGATTTTATCGTATTGTTCGACGGCGGTTTGATCGATGTTCATGAAGACATCGCCGACATCAAATTGCCCATGGATATTTTTTAACGCCCCAGGGCGAAGTTCATAGCACATCAAGGCATCGAGAGTATTGCCATCAGGCATCACGATGCCAAATTCCGATCCACGCTTGAACCCATACTTGGGGTAGTAATGTGGTTCACCTAAGATGACGACAACTTCATAGCCTAATTCCTTGGCTTTGGCAAGCGTCGCTTCAAGAAGTTTTCCGCCGATGCCGAGACGCTGAAACGCTGGTTCGACGGCCAGCGGCCCGAAAGTGATAACTTTGTAAGTTTTATCGCCATCGATAACTTGCGAAATCGCATAGTAGATAGCGCCGACAATCTTGTCTTCATAAACCGCTAAGCGCGTCAAAAGAGGAAGATAAACGCTACTATCGCGCAGGACGTGCGTTAAATAGTGCTCATCGCATTTCGGTTTGTAAAGATCCCAAAAAGCGCGGCGGATCATCGCCTCGCTCTCAAGATAATCTTTTTCGGTTTCATCCCTGATAACCAACTTATTTATGTCAAATGTTTTCATCCATGATACCTTGGCTTTTGGCGAGAGTGGCCTTCACGCTTAGCGATGCGCGTTCGCCGACGAGGCGCAGACGAACAAAGCCTC
>JBAZDT010000097.1:0-4033 GCA_041654325.1 Bacilli bacterium
GAGAGTTATGATTTGCGAAGGATGTCGTAAAGGCGTTGTCCTCGAAGTCAACTGCGAGACTGATTTTGTCGCGCTCGGCAACAAATTCGTCGACCTCGTCAACACCATCGCCCAAGAAACGCTTGATCATGAGCCGGCAGATATCGAATCTGCTCGCCAATTGTCGGCCCAGTTGATTACTGATGCCACTGTTGGCTTAGGCGAAAAAATCGATTATCGGCGCTTTGAAATAATCAAGGCAAAAGGCGAAGAAGGCTTATCTTCGTATATCCATATGAATGGAAAGATTTCCGTCCTCGTTCACTTGGCCAAAGCCGACGCGGAATTAGGTAAAGGTCTAGCGATGCATATCGCTGCCAACAACCCGACTTATATTAATCGGAGTGATATTCCCGCTAGCGTTATCGAACACGAAAAAAACATCGCTCGCGAACTAGCCAAAAGCGATGAAAAACTAGCGAACAAACCCGCCAATGTTCTCGACGGTATCATCCTTGGCAAAGTCAACAAATTGCTCAGCGAATCAACGCTTGGTGAACAATCCTACTTACTCGATGATGAGAAGAAAGTCGCCGATGTCCTTAAAGCCAAAAACAATAAGGTATTGCGCTTTATCCGCTTCCAAGTCGGAGAAGGCATTGAAAAACGGGCCGATGACTTCGTTAACGAAGTAATGAATCAAGTAAAATAAACACTCTTTAGAGTGTTTTTTTTCAAAAAAGGAGATCCTATGAACAACTATAAACGCATTTTGCTGAAACTTTCAGGAGAAGCTCTTTCCGACAATCACCAGAAACTTATTCTCGATGCGAAACACCTCGATATTGTGGCCAAAGCCATTAAAGGGATGTATGACAAAGGCGTTCAGATTGCCATCGTCGTCGGTGCCGGCAACATATGGCGCGGCAAGCTCGCCGAGCAAATTGGCATCGAGCGTAGCACCGCCGATTATATGGGAATGCTAGGGACGATTATCAATTCCTTAGCCCTCCAAAGTGCGATTGAGAATACCGGTCTTGAATGTCGAGTGATGTCGGCCATCGAAGTTAAGGCCGTCAGCGAACCATACATTAAGAAAAGAGCTATATCTCACCTTGAAAAAGGACGGGTCGTCATCTTCGCCGGCGGTACCGGCAATCCATTCTTCACGACCGACACGACGGCGACGCTACGCGCGATTGAAATCGAAGCTGATGCCATCTTCATGGCTAAAAATGGTGTTGATGGGGTGTATGATTCCGATCCTCGCGAAAATATCACGGCGCGGTTCATACCCCAAATCTCCTTTCAGGAGTTAATGGCGCGCAACTTGCACGTTATGGACCAAACAGCAGTTTCCATGATACAATATGAAGACATTGTGATTCATATATTTAATATGAATGACACCAATAATTTCCTTCGTATTCTCGAAGGCGAGAAAATCGGAACAATTGTCAAGAAAGGATAAACCGCATGGATGAACTAGCCCTTGAAACTCAAGAAAAGATGGAGAAGACCATCCAAGTCTTCAAAGCCAACCTCAATACTTTGCGAACGGGACGAGCAAATGCCGCTCTGCTGGATCGAATCGAAGCCGATTATTATGGCGACAAGATGCTGATTGCGCAAATCTGCGCGATTTCCATCCCCGAACCACGTCAGCTTCTCGTTAAACCGTATGACAAAAGTGATTTAAAATCCGTCGCTTCCGCTATCAGCGCCAGCGATTTGGGCATCAATCCGATTGTTGATGGCGATCAAATCCGCTTGATCATCCCGGCCTTGACCGAAGAGACGCGTTTCAATTTGACAAAGCGCGCCAAAATATACGCCGAAGAGACAAAAGTGGCAATTCGCAACATTCGCCGCGACTATGTTGACTTTGTCAAATCGAGCGAAGATTATAGCGACGACCTCAAAAAGCGGATCGAATCTGACATTCAAAAGGTGACGGATGAAGCGAACAAGAAAATTGACGAAATCCTCACCGTAAAAGATAAAGAAATCATGTCGTTATAAGGGCGGTAATCCGCTCTTTCTTTTTTGTTTCAAAAAAAGATTTCACTGATTGATTCTTTTATAGTGCGCTCGCACAATGTATACTATTTGTATGGTTTCTACGAAAAATAGTAAACAGCAGCTGAGTTATAAATTGCACAAACCACTTTCCCATATCGCTTTCATCATGGACGGCAACGGTCGTTGGGCCAAAGCCAAAGGCCTGCCGCGTCACCTCGGCCATAAGCGGGCTTGCGAGCGGATTATCGAGATTGTCGAGACATGTCTTGAGTTTAATATTCAAGCGATATCCCTCTATGCTTTTTCGACCGAAAACTGGAAGCGTCCCCAAGGTGAAATCGATTATCTTTTTAAGTATCTAGAAGTATTTTTCAAACGCGAAATTAGCACGCTTATCAAGGATGATGTTCGAGTGATGATATCCGGCGATGTGACCCGCTTACCACTAAAAACGCAAGCGACGATCAGCCAGGCAATCGCCGATACCGCGCAGTGCCAAAAGCACGTTCTCAACATTTGCCTCAATTATGGCGGGCAGCAAGAAATTACCCGCGCAGTGCGAAGTATTGCTCTCGATGTTCAAAAAGGAACGATATCGGTTGATAGCATTGACGAGCAAGTCGTCGCCAACCATCTATATACTTCTTCTCTTCCTCCGGTGGACTTATTGATTCGCACGAGTGGGGAATACCGCCTTTCAAATTTCTTGCTTTGGCAAGTGGCATATGCCGAATTTGTTTTTCCAAATGTCCACTGGCCAGATTTTGATCGCGCGCAATTAATCTCCTGTTTGCAAGAATACGACAATCGCCATCGCCGTTTCGGGGGACTCAAAAATGAATAACAACCTAAAAATCGTTCCAAATGAACTGAATAGCGAAGCTAAAGCATCGATGAAATCGCGAATCATCACCTCGATTATCCTCGCCCTCATCTGCTTTCCCTGCGCTTTTCTTGGAGGATGGTTTTATTTCGGACTCATTTTTATCTGCGTCGGCTTAGCGACTCACGAAATTGTGTCTGTCGAACGGAAGCGGCGCTTTTCGCTTTTCATCTACGTTTTTTGCTTTGTTATCATGTACGCCCTCATCTATTGGATTTTCATCAAAAACCAAGTGGGCGAATACCGCTTGAATCCTAGTGAATATCAGTTTGCCATCGAAACTGGTTTTGAGAACTTATCGGTCTCGACGATCGCGGTGGCGGTGGCCGCCGGGGTCTTTTTCATCGTCGTGCTTGCAAACGACAAATTTACGATTCACGACGCGAGCTATTTGTTCACGATGATCGTGATTATCGCTTTGGGGATGCAAGCTTTACTTTTCATGCGTTACTACCCTTATTCGCAGTTTGCCTTTGGCTCGCTTGAAAGCACCGTCGATACGACGACGCCTATTTTCAAATATTTTCATTCCGCTCTTCTGCTTTTCTATTTGATCATCGGCGTGATCGTCAACGATATCGGCGCCTACTTTATCGGCGTTTTATTCGGTCGCAACAAAATGAATCCTCGCATCTCCCCGAAGAAAACATGGGAAGGCTTTTTCGGAGGCATCGTTCTCAGCTTTGCGCTGTCGCTGACTTTTGCTTTTCTCGTCGCCGAATTCAAGATGCCGATTCTTCCTTTTTTGACTAAAGAAAACTGGTACTGGATCGTCCTGATTTCCCTGGCGATGCCAATTATCTGCAATCTTGGTGATTTCACCTTTAGCTCGGTAAAACGCTATTATGAAATTAAAGATTTCGGCAGGATTTTGAAAGGCCATGGCGGTGTTCTCGATCGTCTTGATTCAGCCCTTTTCGCTGCGATTGCAGTCGCCATTCTCATCATCTTCATCAACAATGGATGGAACTTCTTTTTATGAGGCGGATCCTACTTCTTGGTGCCTCTGGCAGCATCGGTCAGCAAACTCTCGATGTGATCAAGTCCGCTCGCGATGAATATCAACTGGTCGCTTTTTCACTCGGCGAGAAAACGGAGATGATATCGCAGATTGTTCAAGAGCATCCAAACGTCGAATGCATTTGCATC
>JBAZDT010000098.1:0-4025 GCA_041654325.1 Bacilli bacterium
AGGGTCAATTCCTTAGCGTGCAAAAGCTGGCCGAGGCGATAGATTTGATCGTTTCGCACCCCGTATAAAGAATCGCCGACCAACGGGTATTTGATATATTCAAAATGGGCGCGAATTTGGTGCGTCCGCCCTGTCTCTAACAGGCACTCAATTAATGTCGCTTTGGCGAAACGCTTTAAAACATGAAAATGGGTTATCGCTTCTTTGCCATCGCGGACGTTGACGGCCATCTTAAGACGATTCTTATGATCGCGTGCAAGAGGGGCGATGATCTTGCCATCGTCTTCATTGATCACGCCATGGACCAAAGCGAAATACTTGCGGGCCATCGTGTGCGCTTTTAGCTGTTTGGAAAGCTCGTTGTGTGCATTATCGTTTTTCGCGACCGCCAAGAGGCCGGAAGTCTCTTTATCAATCCGATGAACGATGCCAGGCCGAAACTCGCCGTTGATGGCACTGAGGTGCCTTGTATGATACATTAGCGCATTGGCGAGCGTCGATTTTTTGTTGCCAGCCCCAGGATGGACGACTAAGCCGCGGGGTTTATTGATAATAATTAGATCCTCATCTTCATAAACGATATTAAGAGGAATATCCTCGCCTTCCAAAGTCGAAGGCTCATTCGTGCGTTCGAGAATATTGATGACATCACCCTTTTGCAGATGATAGCTAGCTTTCACCGATTCGTTATTCACAAAGACAAAACCATCCTCGATCAGCTTCTGGATGTGATTCCGCGATACTTGGTCGAGAATCTTGACAAGGGCCTTATCAAGGCGCAGGCCAACTTCGCTGATAACTTTATGATTTTTGGTCATCTTGCTCCTTCTTCCTCTTTTGCTCTTCGAGGTACTCCGGCGAGGGCTTGGAGAGATCTTCTTTTTCGGCTTTGGCCTTCGCTGACTTGATGTCATCGATGATGATGGCGATCAACAAGAGGATGACACCGACGACGAGCGAAGAGTCGGCGATGTTGAAAGTCGCAAAGCGATTGCCCCAGAATTCAAACGATAAGAAGTCGACGACGCCGCTGAAGCCAACCGTGCTCTCCCAATAGAAAGCGCGATCGATTAAATTGCCGTATGCTCCGGCAATCATCATCGCCACGGCGATTTTGGTAATCGTGTTCAGCGTCTTGTGCTTGCGGATGTAAAAGACGAGCATGCCGGTGCCGATGATAAGCGAGACGGCGATGAAGAAAATGCGCCAGCCGAGATCGCCGGTATTGCCTAAGCCAAAGGCCGCCCCTTGATTAAAAGATAATCGCAAGTAAAAGAAATTTTCGATAATGGTGATTTCTTGATAGAGGGAGAGATTAGCGACAATCACCCACTTGGAAACGATATCAATGATAAAAAGAAGGATTGTCAGCCACATAAAAGAGAGAAAGAAATCTTTTAAAACGTCCTTCCATCTTCTGTTGCTGAAATATTTAATTATTTTATTGTTCATTCTTAAACTCCTTTAAAGCATGATGGCAACGCTGGCACACTTCTTGATCTTCATCAGCGTGGAGTACTTCGACATAGTTCCAGCAGCGTGGGCATTTGTGACCGCCGACGCGACCGACGCTGATATCTTCACCTTCGACCAATTCAACTTTGGAAACAACGAATAAGCGGGCCAGTTCGTTAAGGTTTTGATTAAACCCTAATTTTATGAGAAGGGGATTTGTTTTTGGCAAGTTCACATAGGCTTCTTGTGAGGAGCCGATCTGGCCGGAGGAACGCGCTTCTTCAAGGCGTTTCAAAACAGCGTCGCGAAGTTTCATAAACGCTAGATAATCGTCAATTACTACCCTAGCGAATTCATGGCTGGCTTTAGGCATGTCAAGCAGTTGAACATTGCTCTTGCTTGCCAAAGGCAAATGATGATAGACCTCATCCATCGTAAACGGCAAGAACGGGGTCAGCAAACGCATCAAAGTGTCGGTGACTTGGTAGATGACGTTTTGAACTTGCAAACGCCGGAGCGAATTTGCGCTGTTGCAGTATAAAATATCTTTGGTGATATCGAGGTAAAAGGACGACATATCGCTGGATAAAAAGGTGATAATCCGTCCGATGCCACCACCAAAATCATAAGTGTCAAAGGCCGACAAGGCATCATTTTTGACTTGCTCTAATTCGGCGATGATAAATTGGTCGACAACTTCAAAAGTGGCAACGTGATCTTTTAGTGGATCAAAAGCGGATGTTTCGCCGTTAGCCAAATTACCCAACAAGAATTTAAAGGTGTTGCGCACCTTGCGATAGACTTCCGCGACTTGCGTGATGATGCTTTCCGAAATACGGACATCTTGCTTGTAGTCGATTGTCGCGGCCCAAAGCCGTAAAATATCGGCGCCGAACTGATTCGCGACTTTGCTCGGATCGATGCCGTTACCTTTCGATTTCGACATCTTGTCCCAATTTTCGTCGACGACAAAACCATGGGTCACACAATCTTTAAATGGCGAATGGCCGAAGACCGCGGTCGATATCGTCAGCGACGAGTTGAACCAACCGCGGTATTGATCGTTGCCCTCGATGTATAAATCGGCAGGATATTTTAATCCTCGTTCTTTAAGAACGCCATTAAAGGATGAGCCGCTGTCAAACCAAACGTCCATAATGTCTTTTTCTTTGGTGAAAAGGCCGTTTGGCGAATGGTCGTTTTGATATCCTTCCGGCAAAAGGTCTTTGGCTTCTTTTTGATACCAAATATCGCTTCCGTGCTCGGCGAATAACTTTATGATGTGGTCGAAAACTTTCTTTTCGATAATTGGCGTCTGGTCTTCGCAATAGATAATCGGAATCGGCACGCCCCACGCTCTTTGACGTGAGATGCACCAATCGCTACGATCTTTGATCATGTTGATCATCCGCGTCTCGCCCCAAGCTGGAACCCAATGGACTTTTTTAACTTCTTTGAGAAGCTGGTCACGGATTGGCTCAATCGAGCAGAACCACTGTGGCGTCGCGCGGAAAATAAGAGGTTTCTTCGTCCGCCAATCATGAGGATAGCTGTGCGTGTTTTGACTCGCTTTTAACAGCGCACCATTCGCGTTTAGCATTTCTAGGACGACAGCATTGGCCTCTTCATAGAAAAGTCCGGCCAGCCTTTCTCCGGCTTCGCTCATCATGTTGCCGCGGTCATCGACTGGGCAAAAAGGAGCGATGTCATATTTTTGGCAGACATTATAGTCGTCGACGCCGTGTCCTGGAGCGGTGTGGACTAAACCGGTGCCGGCCTCGTTTGTGACATGCTCGCCGTTAAGGACGAGCGATTCGCGGTCATAGAACGGATGTTTAGCTTTCACGCCTTCAAGTTCCGAACCCAATATTGTCTTAAGCAATTTCATCTCACCTAGTTCGAGCTCTTCTTGAAGTTTCGCGGCGAATTCTTTTAGCAAGACAAAACGCCCTTTTGCTGTCTGATACAGCCCATAGCTGAAACGAGGGTGGACGGAGATGGCTAAATTAGCCGGCAAAGTCCATGGTGTCGTCGTCCAGATGACGAGTTGATCATCGTTTGAGAGCACGCCTTTCCCATCGGTAACTTTAAAACTTACATAGATGGACGGCGAGGTTACGTCGTAGTATTCGATTTCGGCTTCAGCTAGAGCTGACTCGCTTGAAGGCGACCAGTAGACCGGCTTAAAGCCTTTGAAAATCAGACCTTGCAAAGCCATTTTGGCAAACACTTCGATTTGCCGCGCTTCGTATTCGTTATCAAGCGTCAGGTACGGATGGTCGAAATCGCCGACCACGCCGAGGCGTTTAATTTGCTCTTTCTGCGTCTGGACTTGCTTTAGCGCGTATTCGCGACATTTCTGGCGGAACTCAACGATTGGCGTCGTCTTGCGATTCACGCCTTGCTTGGTGACTTGGTTTTCAATCGGCAGACCGTGGGTGTCCCAACCAAAAACAAATGGCGTGTAAAAGCCAGACATGTTTTTATAGCGAAGGATAAAATCCTTGAGCAAGCGATTCAGCATATGGCCACAGTGAATATTGCCGTTGGCGTAGGGTGGGCCATCGTGC
>JBAZDT010000099.1:0-4003 GCA_041654325.1 Bacilli bacterium
CGTAACCATTTAATTACCTCCTAAGGTTATTTTCTTACGTCTTAATATTATTCCATTTTCGTAAATCAATAAAGATATATGCTTGCATCATTCTCATTAACAAGAACCCTCGATTATGGAATAATGGTGGCGAGGAAATGAAGATGAAAACGTTATATTTGGCAGGAGGTTGTTTCTGGGGCGTCGAAGCTTATTATCAAAGATTAAAAGGCGTGATCGACACGGAAGTCGGCTACGCCAACGGCGACAAGGCGTTTCCGCGCTACGAAGATTTAGTCGCGCATCGCGTCAACCATGTCGAGACAGTCAAAGTCACCTATGATCCAAAGATTATCTCTTTAGAAAAAATCCTCGAGCACTTTCTGCGCATCGTCGACCCTTTTACCCTCAACCGGCAAGGTAACGATACGGGAATTCAATACCGAAGTGGGGTCTATTTTGAAAATCGCGATGAAGAAAAGCGAATCAAAGAATACTTTAAAACGGCGAGCGAGCGAGCTCGTCGGCCGTTTGTCATCGAAGTGCTGCCGTTGATCAATTTCTACCACGCCGAAGAATATCATCAGGATTATCTTGATAAAAATCCGTTTGGTTACTGCCATGTCGACTTTCGCAAAATAAAAACGGAAGAGCTCAAGTAACTCCTCCGTTTTTTTCTGCTATTACTTAAAAGTAATGTTTATCGAACCGTTATAGGTTCGCGCATAGAGAACTTTATTGGCCGTCGTCGGAATCTGGGAATTGTAGCCAGCGAGGTTATTCGTGCCGTTGGTCGTCTGCGAATTGACATCGTAGTCAGTAGATGGACCTTTGACGTCGCCGCTGATCATGCCGTTGGTCGTCTCGAGTTTGATTTCGACATCGACATCGATATCGCTTACGACAAGTGACCCATTGGTCGCCGATAGATGCATTTTATTGCTGACATCGATCAGTTCGGCTTTGACCTTGCCGTTCGTCGTCGCGGCCGTAAGGTTGATAGATTCGACATCGTCAAGATCAATTAAGCCGTTTGTCGAGTGCAATCCAATGTCGCCTAAGGCGACGACTTCATCGACGTAGATGGCGGAGTTGGTGGTGTAGACACCCAAATCATTGCCAACGCTAGTGTTGGTCACGGAAACCGAACCGTTGACGGATTCCAAGTCGAGCTTGCCGGTAATTGATAGATCATCAACATCAATTTGCGAATTTGTCGTCTTAACATTAATCGACCCATCGTAGTTATCCGGGACGGTGATAATCATTTCCCGGGAATTGACCGGATAGTAGAAGAGGCGAATATTCCAAGGAATATTGCTTGTGTATTCAAGAGTAAAGGCATTTTCATCTTCATTCGACACATAATATTCATTTTCGTTTTCGCGGACTAAGATCGATACGGTTTCCGCAGTCGCGGAATTGACGAGAGATATTTTGTTGTTATCGTCATCGACCTCAATGTCGACAGTGCTGGAAGTGACATCAATCACCCGATCGACATACGGATCGCAAGTTGATAATCCCGTCCAACTTCCGGCCGCCGCGATGCTGATTCCGACGACTGCTCCCCCGAGCGCTAAAAGCGATAAACCGACAACTAAACCGACGACTAATCCTTTGTTTTTCATAGTTAGGCCCCTTTCACAAACAGCTTCTTAATCGCGTGGACGAGCATTTTAATCAATTTTATAATGCCTTTTGTCGCGAAGATGGAAACGATAATGGCAAGAATCGAAGCCCCAATTAAGGCAATACCGATGCCGATGGAGAAGAAACCAGTTGGCATTCCCGCTCCGATGAAGCCGATTGGCGAACCAATTAAAGCAGCGACACCTCCGACGCCAATTCCGATGCTCGCGGCCCATAAGGCGACGATCAATCCTAGCAAAGTCGCGAAGATGGATGCCAAAATCGAAAGGCCAGAAGTGACGATTGGAAACCAAATCGGAAAACCGAAGACGATCAGCAGAATGACAAGAGCGGTGTTATCGGAATCACGTTTCTTGAAGTTTTCGACTTGGCGTTTGATAATCGTCGAAAATGGTTGATTCGCTTGTAAATCGCGGGCGATGTTTTGCGGCGAGCCGAGCGATTCGACGATCTCCTCTTCCAACTCGCCTTCTTCCATGCGATCGGAGATTATCTCATCGTAATACGAAATCGTCTTTTCGACTTCATCGTATGGAAGATTATTTATCTGCCTGCGTAGCTCATCCAAAAATTCTTGTTTTTTCATACATTAACTCTCCCCATGTCCTTTCCACTTATGAAAGAATAAACTTTCATGACTTGTTCCCATTCGCGAATAAAATCCTTGATGCGTAATTTGCCAGTCTCGGTGACGCGATAATACCTGCGCAGCCGCCCATTGTGTTCAATGGAGAAAACACGTAAGCAGTTACTTGTTTCCAGACGTTTCAAAATCGGGTACAAAGTCGATTCGGAAATCTCGACAATCGGTGAGATGTCCTTTACGATTTGGTAGCCGTATGAATCGCCCTTTTCAAGTTCGGCGAGAACGCATACTTCGAGAAGGCCTCGTTTAAGTTGTATATCCATAATTGCTCCCGTCAATACTATATAACGCATAGTATAATGTGTCAACAAGTATTTTTGATAATAATTTTATAAGGAACGAATTAAAAAAATAGCCCGATTAATCGGGCTAATTAGTGATGGTGGTGGTTAGTTGGAAGTTATCTCGGCGAGGTTATCCTTCTTTTTATACCTTTTTAGCAGCAAGAAGAAAACACCGTTAATGGCTAAGAAATAAACAATTATAACCGCAAATGAAATCCAAAGGGCTATCGAATCAAGACCGTTGCCACCAGTATTGATAAACCCAGTTATCAGCAAGACTGGAAAGCCAAGGGCGATGGCGACCGTGCTTCCATAGACGAGCGCATCGGCGGTCGGCGTTGTGAAATTTGGGTCAATCTCGCGCAGGAGGGCGATACCATCAGAAGCCGTTCCGGTGAGATTCCCATAAAAAGTGACGAAGCCTTGATGCTTGAAGTTTGGGTAAGCGCGACGAGTCATAAAAAGAACATAGAAATACGTGACAAAAGCTCCGAGGATGCCGATGGTGATTAACGTGATGATTAAACCTGGATCGGCTAAATTGCGAATATCGATGGCCATAATTGACGAAATAATCATGACGTCAAAAGCGAGGCCGGTGATGCGGTCGAGGAGAAAGTTATTGACGTATTGACGTTTGATGACTTTCTTTTTTTGCAGGGCGGCGAGTATTTTTTTCACGACCATCGCCATCATGGTCGCAAAGATAAAGTTAAAGCCGTACAAAAGAGGAACGACCGTGTTTGTTAAAAAGGCGACTCCGGATAACGCACACAAATATCCGATGCCGGCGATTACGCCCAAGGTAATTAAATAAGTTATAGCGATAAGACCGACTTGAATCGTGAATTTGTCGATTGATTCGGAGAGCGGGACTTCGCCTGGCTTTTCGACGAGTTCGTTGCTGTCGGGCAGAATCGAATTTTCATCGCGGCGTTGGACATAGCCCTTTTTAGCGGCGTAGTTAAGGTAGATAACGCCTCCGACGGCAGCGGAAAGAAAGCCGAGCGTCGAGATGGTGATTCCGAAGTCGACACCCCCGACGAAACCGCTGTTGGCGTAGATGCCACCGATATTCATCGCTTGGCCCGGTCCTTGGCCGTAGCCCATCGGCAAGAGGATGCCGGAATATGGTACAACTGAAGGAAAGAAAATGCTGAATAATATCGTAATGGTCAAGCCCAAAATGGCTTGGATTAAGTATGTTCCGATGATAATCAGACCGCTTTTGACGCTATTGCGCCCCATCTCTTTTGATTTCGCGCGTTCTTTATTTACCGTTTTAAGGCCAAGTGCGATGAAGCCGATAGCTAAAGCGTGATACGTGATGACTTGAAGCATCGCCGTGAAATTATTAGTCCACACGACGTCGCCGGTTAAGGCTCCTTCTCCGGCTTGGAAGGCAATTTTGAGTCCGAGTCCGATGATGCCGCCGATAAAG
>JBAZDT010000100.1:0-3998 GCA_041654325.1 Bacilli bacterium
TGCTTATAAATTTCCGGTCGGACATCGAATCGATGACGAGCGAACAGGAGCGGCCAATTTGCCTTGAGAGGTAGTTTAAAGCAATCAAAGCCCCGGCGGAAACACCGACTAAATAAGAAAAATAGACATCATTTTCCATAAAGACATCGATTACTCCGGCGGTAAAGGCTCCGCGCACCGCTCCGCCTTGTAAAACCAAGGCAACATGATCAATTTTCATATGCTTAGATTATTGTATACCAAAGAAGAGGAAAGAAAAACGGAGAGCTCTTTCCATCACTCTTGCTTCTTGCCTTTTTTGTATTTCCTTTTGTAATCTCTTAGAAGGCGGCTTGCCTTAACGCCATTTGCCTCTGGACAATTGCGACATGAGCCTTTTTCGCGGTTTTTGATAAAGCCAAAATAAACAATTGCCCCAATGATGAGAAAAACCACCACGAGGATTAAAATATCAATCCAATTAATCACAATATCACCCAGCCAATCACACCGATAAAGGTGGCGAGAACCCATGCTATGCCTGTTTGAAACAGAATGGCTTTAACCATGCTTTTTGTTGATCCAAGCTCTTTGCGCATCGCCGCGATTGCCGCGATGCACGGGGCGCTGAAAAGATTGAAAACCATAAAGGCATAAGAACTCCAACCGGTGAAGAAATTGAACGATTCCGCTTCAAATATCGAAGCGCCATTGCCCTCGAGGCCAGCGATGACTTCTAAGGAACCGACGACTTGCTCTTTGGCGATAAGCCCTTGAATAGCCGATACCGTCGCAGCCCACGACCACGTTCCCCCGAGCATCGGGTAAAAAATCCACGCCAATGCATTACCGATGCCGGCTAAAATACTGTTTTCAATGTGATATAGCACACCATCGACATACTGGAAGTTCCAAGTGAATGAAGCTAAGAACCATACGACAATCGAACACAGGACGATCACCGTGCCAGCCTTTTTGATAAAAGACCACATCTTATCGAAGACATCGCGAAAAACATACACTGCATTAGGGGTGTGATAATTGGGGAGTTCAGAAAGATAAGACGAAACCGTTCCTTTATACATAAATTTTCTTAGAATAATCGCTGAAACTAGAATAACGATAATGGCAAGAAAATATAGACTCAAGGTAATAAGCCAGGCATAAGAGGCAAAGAAATAGCTGGCAAAAAGAGCGATAATAGGCAATTTGGCTGAACAGGGCACGAAGGGAGTGAGCATGATAGTCGTGTGCCGCTCTTCTTCATTTTCGATCGTTCTTGAGGCCATAATACCGGGGACGCTGCATCCGCTACCGACGATAAAAGGGATGAGCGATTTACCGCTAAGCCCAAATTTTTTAAAAAGGCGGTCGAGAAAGAAAGCAATTCGCGACATATAGCCGGTGGTCTCAAGGAGGGCTAAGCAAAGAAAAAGGATAATTAGTTGCGGAAGAAAACTGCTCACGGCTCCAAAACCACCAAGAATGCCGTCGACAACCAAAGAAATCGCCCATTGGCTAGCACCAAGCCAACCAAGGCCGGCACGGATTAATGGTCCGAGTCCTGCAATCGAAAATGGCACTTCGCGTCCGAGGATATCGATGGTCGCGGATCCATCAAATAGCGCTCCGATAAAATCGATGGTCAGACCGCCGACTAAACCGACGGCCAAGAAATATATTACACCCATGATCAGGGCGAAAATTGGCAAGGCTAAGTATTTATTTAAAAATACTTTATCAAGTTTATCCGTTATCGTTTCACCACGCTTAGCGATTTTGGCCGATTCGTCTTTTACTCGCACAACATATTGATATCGTTGATCGGCGATTAATTGTTCGCTGTCCATCGCATAACTCGCTTCGAGGGTAATAATTTTTTGATTAATTTCTTCGGTGATCAGCGCTTTATATTCACGATCCTTTTCGATTATTTTCACGGCGGCAAAGCGTTTGTGTTTAGTTGGTAATTCTGCCTCGATTCCAGCTATTAATCTTTCGACATCTTGTTCATAAATTCGCTGGCGAGGATTCTTGCGATATTTCCCGGTTTCAATTAATTTGATCAGCTGGTCGACACCAAGATTTTTCTTGGCGGAGATAGAAACGATGCTGACGCCAAGCTTATCGGAAAGTTTGCGCGTGTCGATCGAGATGCCGTTTTTTTCGAGAATATCCGACATGTTTAACGCGACGATAACATCACAATCCAATTCCAATAACTGGGTCGTCAAATAGAGGCTTCTTTCAATGCTCGTGGCATCGATGATATTAATGATTAAATCTGGGTTTTCTTCCATGACGAAATGTCGCGATACTTCCTCTTCAGTCGAATATGGGGATAGAGAATAAACGCCCGGCAAATCGACGATTTCAAGTTTCGTTCCAATTATCAAACCCTCTTTTCGCTCAATGGTCACCCCAGGCCAGTTTCCAACTTTTTGGTTCGTGCCAGTAAGCTGATTAAAAAGAGTTGTCTTTCCTGAATTTTGATTTCCGACTAAGGCAATTTTCATATTATTCTAAAACCTTAATATCAATTGAGGCCATATCGGCGCGCCTCACGCATAATTCATATCCTCTAAGGCCAATATCGACTGGGTCGCCAAAAGGAGCGATTTTTTTAATCTCGATGACGACTCCTTTGGTTATGCCCATATCAAGCAATCTCCGCCTAAGCGCAGGATTGTCATTATGAAAGTTTAAAACAACGGCTTTTTGTCCGCTTTCCAAATCGCTTAAGTGGCCTTCATCTCCAACTTTAAGGCGCATTCTATGTTGATGACGTCGTCTTTCGCGCATGGGGTTTCCTCGGCATCTTTGCCCGCATACATATTAAATATGTGACGGGTCATTGTCAATCGAAATTGTTAACAGTGGTTAACTTTTTTGCATTACGTGAAAGGTGGTGCTATAATTACTGGCGAAAAGAAATAGAAAATGGTTAAAAACACCACAAAATCAATCGAAGATTATCTTGAGGCATTTTATATCCTTTATATAAATAAGGAGCCGCTTGAATCAGCGCGCGTTTCGCGCTTTTTAGGCGTTTCCCGACCGGCTGTCAATAAAGCCACGCATGAGCTGACACGCCTTGGATTAATCAATAAGACTCCTTACTCTGAAATTGCATTTACACCTTCTGGCAAGCGGATTGCAAAAAAGGTCTACCACCGCCACATGATTATCAAAAAGTATTTGCTTAGCCTAGGCGTCTCTGAAAAAAATGCCAACCGAGACTGCTGCTTAATCGAGCACGTTTTATCTGAAGAAACATTCAAAAAAATTGAGAATTTAGTCAAATGACTGCCGGCCAAACACTTCTTCGGCACTTAAGAATTCTTTTTTGTGATCTTCACTCGCGTCGATGACTTTTGCGACGACAAAGATATCGTTATTTTCAGGGGTTAGACTATACAGTTTCATCACTTCGCAAACCATGTTGCTGCGCGCTTGTGCGATCAGGATGGCGGAACCATTTTGGACAATCATCAAATCGACGAATTTGTCGACTATGTCACTGTGATTGTTTCCTAGTTGCAAGGCAATATCTTTTTGGCCCGCACTTAAGGCGCTGACGCCAATCGTCATGCCAACTTCTAAGTTTTTGCCGGTTGAACTCTGCTCGCCGATTAATAAGCCGATGACATCGTAATCAATCATCGTGGCCCACGCACAAATCATTCCGAATTTTCGATTGTTCTTAGTATAGCAAACAGCATTGCTGCCGGCTAAAAAGGCATGAAGTCCCATAATTACTTTTTCTCCGAATCGTCAAATTTGGTAAGGCTTGCGTAAAGATCTGGGCGCCGGTCGCGAAAAACACCCCATGAAATGCGTTTTTTATCGATAGCCTCAAGATCAAAATCCGCGATGGCGATGTTTTCCTCGCTGCGATTTAATTCGACGATAATATTGCCGCTTTCGTCAGCGATAAAACTACTGCCATAAAAAGTCATCGATGAGTTTTTGTCGTTTTCTACACCGACGCGATTAGAAGCGAGGACGGGGATGATGTT
>JBAZDT010000101.1:0-3927 GCA_041654325.1 Bacilli bacterium
ACCATATGACTTCCATTCTTTCGCATATGTGCCATCAGATAAGGTGGCTGTGTCTTCATCGGCATAGCCTGTACTAAATGAACCAGCGGTGATTGCCGAAGCTTTACTATAATCAGCCGTATAGTAGACAACTGAGGCAGCCTTGGTCTCGGCAGCGCTTAGAGCATTAAATGATAATCCAACGCCCAAGGCCATGACACCAATGCCAGCAATCAAGCCTAATTTCCTAAATAATTTCATGAATTAACCCCCATGATTAGCCATCATTACATGACGTATATGATAGCGCTTACTTGTTAATTATATAATTACCAAAAAAAGTTTACAACATTTTTCAACAAACACAAAAACCGCGAAAAATGTATGTATTAACATAGTTAAAAATCAGTTGACTTATGATTCTTTGCATCTTTTTGGAATTTTCTATGAGTTTCTAGAACCTATTAATTACGGCTTTTCGCGATTTTCCGTTTTCCTTTGCTTATTTGTTTAAATCCATGCTTGCATCATAAGTTAAATGGAAAATACATATTTAATATTCTCGGGATTGCTCATTGCCACTCTTGATGGCTAAATTCTAGATTTAGGGAAAAAAGATTATCTAATATAAAAAAGAATGTGGTTTCTTGACAACATTATCCATAGGCGATTGCGATGCGGAAAATAATATCAAGATAGGGAAAAGGGGCTAATGCACCTCCGCTTGATGATTAATGATAAAATCGCAATTCGCGCTTATGCTTCCTTTTTCTTTTGAAGATAGTAGAAACCAAGCAAGACAGTAATACCCGCTATGCCAATTACGGCGATGAAGGGGATGATATCTTTGTTCTCGCTAATAATGCCAAACGCTGAAGGAGCTCCTTGAATATCAAGATTCATATAATCGTTGAAAGTGGCCTCGCCGTATTTAGTAATGATGTATACATAGCGGGCAACGGCGCGCTGGGCATCATTTCCCGAGACACTCGGCGTTAAAGTTTTAAGATAATTTTTGGCTTCGGATGAAAGAGCATTGAATGATGTTTCTAATCCGCTCCAAACGCTCGCTAACTGCCCTTGGTCGAGGGCTGAACATCCAGCGGCTGTATCACTTAAGAAACTTGTGCCATAGGCGATGGCATCATCGTTTGCTTCTGGCTCTTGATAAAGCTCGATAACAATGTTCGAGAAGGTCAACGTGCCGCTCCCGGCGAAGTTAAACAATCTAAAATAACTGTGGCTGAGACTTCTGCTGACTTCCCAAGAAAAACTTGTACTAGGCTCATCATACGCATCAGCAGTTCCACCTGATGTGACACCTTGCTGTGAGGATGTTCCGGTATAAAGTGTCATGCTTGTCGGAGTGCCACCCGCGCGATTAGTGGTAATTCCAATTATCGATCCTGGTAACGCAGTCGAATTGTGCATCGAAAATTCGCCATCCCTAAATTGGATATTGCTACCATTCTTAATTACATTAGCCATCGTGAAGCTAACTCCGCTTTTGGTAAACGTGCAAGTTTTATAACCCGAGCCACTGTATCCGATGTCATCAGCAACAATCGTTATTGAAGAAACGGCCGAAACTTGAACTTGAAGTGAAGTTGATATTGAAGCGTTTTCTAAAGAAGTTATAGTAATAGTGTTCGCTCCTGAAGTATTAAGAGCTCCTAAAGGAGTATACGAATAATTGGTATAACCAACCATCGGACTTCCCACATCATATGTGGCCGTAATAACCATACCAGCAGGATTAAAACTTTCTCCAATCACATAATTAACTTTGGTCGGGTTTGTCGTCACTTCGATAGATTGAAGTACTCTCGTGGTAACGGTTAAACCGTTAATGACTGCGGTTTTAGTAACTCCGCCTTCAGTATAAGAAGCAGTTACTGATGTAGTTCCGGATGTGAGCGGATTCGGTGTAAAACTACATTGCGATGTGACGTTGACAGTCGAACTATCGCTATAAGTTGCGGTAATCGTAAGTCCAGTAGATTCAAATGAGTCTCCTGCAAAATAAGATGTTTTTGAAAGTGTACCCGAAACGGAAATGCTTTCTAAGGTAATAGGATTTCCGACTTTATATAGTTTAACGAGTTCCTGTCCAGTAGAGTAGCAAGAAAATAAGGTCGGAACATTATTAGCATTATATTGGAGGTTATTTCGCGTGTTAGTACCTTGAGCGATGATGGTTGCTTCAGAGTTGCTGTTTATTGAAATCGTCCATTGACCATTTGCGTCGTTTGTTGCTTGCGTTTTGAGATGGTTACTGCTCGAACTCGCTGCATATAAGTAGCCTGGCGTCTTGTTTGCATAAAAAGTCCATTTCGTCTCAGTAATTCCTAATGTAATAGTTTCGACTTTTGTATCATCAAATGCTAAAGATGTGCCATTTAGCGATACACTTTCTGAGGCTCGATTATTGCTGTTTTGTGTCACAGCCAATGCTTTGTTTCCCCCGATATTTGCGATGACGATGTGATCACCCGCAGCAAGCTGAGTAACATTAGTGACGAGATTTGCCGTGCTTGATGCAGCTCTTGTTTCATCCGCCACGAACGAATTGCGAATGACGCCGCTCGAAATGGCCACCCCGATGGCCAAGGCTATTCCCGTAAAAAGGATGCCAATTGTCTTTGTTTTCTTTTTCATTTTTTCCCCTCAAAAATTGAAAAATGCTATAACATTTCTTTTAGGTTATCAAAAGCGCCATTTTATAGCAATTACAAAATAGTATCGATAAATCTATTTATTATAATAGCAGCACAGTTATCGATAAACCGACGATGAGAACGATGACGGCGATGATGAAAATAAGCATGCCTTTTGGGAACTTGACTTTATTGGCTTCTTTTTCCTCGGGGCTCAGTTTCGAATCATCGATTTCGAGGTCCTTCGTGGGACGCCCTTCTTCGCCGGCGGGATTGTCTTTTTCTTCTTCGTTCATGGGGTTACCTCATCGTGTTTATTCAAGCGGGATGATAGCAATAATAAATAAGAGGCGACGAAAGTGTTTAGCGGGATGTCGATGAACAGGACCACTGCTTGGGCGAAGAAGACAAACAAGAAATCGACGCCGAAGAAGAAGGTTTTGACCACCGAGCCAAGAATCAGCATCAACAGCACTTCGCTGACCAAGGCGATAAAGGCGACTTGGTATGGGCTGGCCAAGAGACTCTGGTCGTATTTCTTTTTGATAAAGTAACGGTTTGTGAAGAAGACAGCAAAGCTGAGGCCGACGGAAAGCAAGAAGGAGATGACGATGATCAACGTCTTGCTCAGGACATCGAACGGGTAAGTCACGCCGTAGAGGGTGATGCTGTCGCTGAAGACTAAAAAGAAGAGGACGAAAAGCCAGATGGATGTAATCGCGCCGAAGAAGATATACGGCGCGCTTTTGTTCATCTTGATTTTCTTGATGAGATACAGAGTAAGCCACGGAAGAATGCCTAGCAATGTGTATATCAAAGTAATAAAAGGGTTTATCGATAGGCCTTGGGCGTTAGGAACCAACACAATGCCTAGGAAATCGCTTAAACCGCCGACGACCCCACCGTAAACCGGGCCGAGAAGGAGCGACGAGAAGATGATCAAAGCCGGGCCCAACGAAAGGCGGACAAAAGGGACGATGGGAATATACTGAATCGCCAAAAATCTCGTGAAGATAATCACCAGGGCGATGAATATTCCGGAGAGAGTGATTTTTTGAACCGCGTCTAGTTTCATATTTGCTTTTCCAATAAATAGCGCCTCGCTAAAGCCGCGAAGGCCAGCGAGCCGGTGATTAAGATGATATCTTCGGGATGTCTTTCGCGCAATTCTTTTATCGCCATGGTGTAATCAGCGTAAAAAGGATATTCGTCGAGATAAAAGAAATATTCGTCTTTAGTCCTCGCCCGCTTGTGGGGAAAGGTGGTGAGGGTGATCGAAGCGGCATCTTTG
>JBAZDT010000102.1:0-3867 GCA_041654325.1 Bacilli bacterium
CCTGCCGGTATCCCGCCAGCAGAGGGCAAACGGAGGTATCACGTAGAAAGGAGGAGTTTTATCGGGGCGAAATTTCCATAAACGCTATCACTTGGTTTCTGTAGCCGGAAAAATCCTGAGTTTTTTCGTTGAACCACGCAAAGTGAACGAGCTTGTCTTTTTCAGTGCATACCAGACACCAATCGCTTTTTTTTGGCAACCCGTCACCTCGAAATTCGCTCTTCCATCCGGCGGGATCAACGATAATGTGTTCCGGCATCGGCGCCCACTTTGTAATACGGTGCGCCGCAAATCTGTTTTCATGATCGTAGTAAAACATGCAGTAATTGGGAGTGATCTCTTTCTTGTTTTGAAAAAATCCTTTAACGATGCACCGCGTGCCGTTTTCAGGCTTCACGGATTTGAGATCGCGGAATTTGATCATTCTTGTCACCTCGCAATTAGTCGCAATTAGTCGCAGTCGATTATAACGCGTCCCGCTTTGCGGGCGGGCTTGTTGTGTTTGATCGCGGGTAAGAGATTCGAACCCTTTGGCTGTCCCGCTGAATCTCCCGCGATTATAAACCTATGATCCCGGCTCGATTTTATGGCGCTCGGTGCTTTTCAGTGATCGGGTTGAATCTGTTTTCTGCTTACCGCTCCCGGTGCGTCATCATCAGAAACGGTAAAGAGAAATGGAAGTTATGCTGCTTTTCCACTCAATACGGTTCTCACGTAACCGGTAAACAAAATCAACTGTTCGATGTTTTGCCGTTTTTGTTTTCGCAAGTAATCGATTTGCACGCTCGGGAGATCGGCTATTGCTTCGGCGCGAAGAGCCAAGTCACACGTTTTGTCAAGGTCGTTTACTTGGGCCTTCATCTTTTCAAAAATTGCCGCTGGATTCTCGAGTAGTTTTTGTTCGATTTCTTTCTCAAGTTCCGCTCTCGTAACGCGCTGATTGCGTTCGCCGGCCATTAGGTTTTGTTTCAAGGCAAGATTGCGCGCGTTATCCAACAAGAAGCTTCTAACCATCATCCCGATAGTGTTGCGTATTTGTTCGTCGCCAACGTTTTCATCGATGAGTGCAAAAACCCTACGCAAGCGTTTCATAGTTACCCGAGAACATATCGCGTTTGCTAAACCAGTAACAAATCTCTTCGCGTCGGAATCCTCTTCATAAACAGTTCTTAAATCTCTTCCGGGTTCTATAAGTCCCATAGAAAGCTGTGTGGTGTTAACGTACTTCTTACTCTTAGGCATTCAATCACCTCCTTACTTAGCGCTGCGTTTTGCGGCTATATTTGCGAAGTCTTCCGAAAATTCGTCTCGGAGCTTTGAAATCAACAGAAGAATTTGCGTGTAGCGAATCGAAAGATATTCGGGTTTTACTGTTCGCTGAATCATTTCCGCGTTCTTTTTGAATTCGTTAATGTTGTCGATGACCGTGACGATGGATTGGCCGAGCCCGTCGACAAGTTTATTCATTCTTTCCTCATCGGATGGAAGTCGCCGAGGCATCGGCACGAATTTTCCAACCTCGTCGTTTTCGTCCTCTTCCTCATCCTCGTAATCGTCGATATCCTCAAGCTCGTCAACCGATTCATTCTTGCCCTGATATACCACCGGAGACCGGATAATCTTTTCCTCTTCCTCTTCTGGCTCAACAGCGGCTTCTTCTCGGCGTTGCAGGGCCTTTCCGATGTTCTCGGTGTTCATCGTGTAGGTCTTCCCGTTGCGGGTGAATTGTTTCTCTTGGGTTACTTCGGGGTTATCTGGAGTTATCATACCATTGTTGTATGATAAGGGTTCGTTACTCAGGTGCCGTAATTTGTTAACATATTGCTGAGAAACGAGTGTCTTCCTGGCTATCTCACTGTCAGACCAATTCCCCCACTCCATATCGCTCAGCAACGTCATCACGGCTTTCCGCTTGTCCTCGTTCGTTCTTCGCTTTCCGTGTGTCGCGTTTGCAGATATGGAGAAGAGAACAGCTTCGCGGAATGTACCTTGATGAATCTCAACCGGAATATCGAGCGCCCCGATCTTCTTGAACGCCGCCAGCCGGTGGTATCCGTCCGCGAGCCAGAATTCACCGCTGTCTTGAAATACCGTTACCGCTGGAAACTTCGCGCCGTTCGTTACAGCATCGGCGTATTCGTCAATGAGCGTTTGATCCATTTCAACGCGGGGCTGGAGTTGTTCGTGTGTTTTAATTCCTTCAATGTTCATGTTTGTCATGGCGGCCTCCTGTCTCAAACGGCTTGCGATGATGTATGATTGTTTTGATTATTTGGGTCAAATTGAGGGAAAAGGGTTTCCACAGGCACGCCAAAAAACGAAGCAAGGCGGCATGCCATTTTCAAAGTAGGATTGCGAGTGCCTGTTTCGTAGTAAAATATCGAAGTGTGATTGATTCCTGTTTTTTTAGCCAGTTCACGATGCGTAAGCCCTTGTTTGGTTCGGAGTTCTTTTAGAATGTTTCTCATGATAATCACCTCAAGGATAAAACGTTTCTTGTTGTAATTATACTACAAATGTTTCGCCTTGTCAACGTCTGTGAAGTGTAACGTTTATAATTCGAAACCGTTGACAAAATTAAACGAAATGAGGTATCATGTGTTTATGAGTTTGTTTTCTGTTCGCCTCAAAAAGCTGGTGGGTGATTCGCCGCTAAGGGAGATCGCTCAAAAAACAGGGGTATCAGCCGCTTCCTTATCCTTATATATCAACGGCAAAAGGACGCCGTCAATGGCGGCAATTGACGCGTTATCTGAATATTTCCGAGTGTCTACGGATTTTTTAATCGGGAAAGAAATCTTGCTTCCGGAATCCGTTACCGTTCCGAATGAATCTGCCGCACTCAATTCTATGACCACGTGCGGTCCTACGTCTAAACATGATGACCTCTCAAATATGCTTTTCCCAAAAAACCTATCTGTGTATGACCCAGCAATACAGAAATACAAGGTAAAAGTAGCAGGTAAAGTCAGCGCAGGCGGGGAGCAATATTCAACCATTCTATTTGATGATTACGTGGGGGTTATTGATACGGAACAGCTTGTGGACTATGCCTTGAGGGTTAAAGGCGACAGTATGGAGCCGCGGTTATACGACGGGGATATCGTACTCATAAAAGAACTGCCGGTAAACGAATTAAAAGACGGGAACATAATAGTAATCGTTATAAACGGTGAAGAGGGGCTTGTTAAGCGTGTCTATTTTGAGGAAGGCGAAGGACTCGTTCTTAAGAGCGAAAACTCCGCGTATACTCCTCGTTTTATTCCTTTTAATCGTATCGGCATGGATTGTTTCATTGTTGGAAAAGTCGTGGAGATACACTCTTTTCCAAAGTAAGGGAATACTTAGATTAGACAACTTCTTAATTCTGCCAAAGCTTTACACGTTCCCGCCGCCTTCATTTTTTTTTATTTTATCTTATTGTTTTTACGCTAACTTTAATTCGTATACAATACTATAATTCACTCGCCCGTTCGTAACCAAATAAAGCCTATTCTGGCGAGTGATGATATGATAGAATCGTGTTAACAATACTTAAAGGGGGAATAAGGAATGGCAATGATAACTTGTCCTGAATGCAAAAAGCAGATCAGCAGTGAAGCGACCGTTTGCCCGAAGTGCGGTAAAACATTCACACAGCAGGAGATGGCGACGGCCATATCACAATCAAACAAAAGCAGCCTTGTAATCGGCGTAATCACGGCCTTGGTAATTCTGGGGATAATCGTAGCCCTAAGCGTGGGATGCCCCGCGATATCAGGCTCAAACCAACCTCCACGCGTATCGGAGACCGTTTATAACAGTCCCTGGGACGCATCGGTTAGCCAAGTAAAAGACTATCTTTCTAAGAATCTAAAAGATCCAAAA
>JBAZDT010000103.1:0-3860 GCA_041654325.1 Bacilli bacterium
TGTTGTAAGCGTTTCCGATCTATTAGGCAAAAAACTCGACTTGGTCGTCAGCAAATCGAACATCAACCATCTCTTTCGCGCTTTAAGTTTTTTGGCAAAGCGCTTTCGTGGAGATCAGGATGAAAACTAATATCCAACTCGGCAACAAAATTGCCACCCTTAGGAAATTGCGCGGTTGGAATCAAGAAGAGTTGGCGTTCCGTTCCAATCTCAATCGCAATTATTTATCGGATCTTGAAAACGGTCGTCGCAACCCCTCTTTGAAGGTTTTGGAAAAAATCGCTTTTGCTTTTGAGATCAGCCTTGAGTCATTATTCAAGGGAATAACCTCATTTCCCTTCATATAAAACTTATGTTTTATGGCTCAAAAGCCCCCTATTGGTCTATCTCGTAAACGCTTACAACATCATTTTGCTTAAATAATATGCGAATTTCTTATATAATAAACGCGGTAGAAAAAGGAGGACATATATATGTCTATTAAAATCGCAATAAATGGATTTGGAAGAATCGGACGCCTCGCTTTTAGAAGAGCCTATGAAACCGGAGAGTTCGAAGTCGTCGCTATTAACGACTTAGCGGACGCCGCCTCATTAGCCTATCTTCTCAAATACGACACTGCGCACAAGCGCTTCGGTGTGGGCGAAATCACTGTCGACGTTGAAAAGAACGCTATCGTTTACAAAGGGAAGGCCATCCCTGTTATTGGACAGCCGGATCCTAAACTAATTAAATGGTCAGATTATGGTGCCGACCTCGTTTTAGAGTGCACGGGCCGTTTTAAAGGAAAAGCCGATGCCATCGTCCATGTGGAAGGTGGAGCCAAAGGCGTTGTCATTTCCTCTCCGGCCGACAAAGAGACACCGACATTTGTCTATGGTGTCAACGAAGGCAAATTGACCAAAGACATGACCGTCATTTCTGGCGCTTCATGCACGACCAACTGCTTAGCCCCAGTCTGCAAAGTTCTCGTTGATAAATTTGGTATTAAAGGTGGCTATATGACGACTGTTCACGCCTACACCAACGATCAAACGACCCTCGACCTCGTCAAAAAAGGTAATAACCGCCGCGGTCGTGCCGCCGCCGCCAACATCGTTCCAACAACGACTGGTGCCGCCAAGGCGATTAACCTCGTCATCCCTGAATTAAAGGGCCGTCTCCAAGGTGGCGCTCTCCGCGTCCCAGTCATCGATGGATCATTAGTCGATCTTTCGCTCATTCTTAATAAAGAAGTCACCGTTGAAGAAATCAATAAGGCGATGAAAGAAGCCGCTGATACGTATTTGAAAGATGTGCTTGCCTATAACGAAGATGAAATCGTCAGCAGCGACATCATCGGCTCGACTGCCGGCTCGATCTTTGATGCGACGCAAACCGCCGTCTTCACCAATCCTGAAGGTCAACAATTCGTCAAAGTAGTCGCCTGGTACGACAATGAATACAGCTACACTTGCCAATACTTGCGTATTGCCAAGGAAATGGCTAAAGTTTTAGGTTTGAAATAGTTTAAACATAAAAGTGCCTTGCTAATGGCACTTTTTTGCTTTGATAGGAGGCATAGAAAATGCTCACAATTGATCAATTAGGCGATATTAAAGGTAAGCGTGTTCTCGTCCGTGTCGATTTTAACGTTCCATTAAAGGACGGCAAGATTCGCGATGACAACCGCATCGTCCAAGCCGCCCCGACAATTAAAGCTCTTATTTCCCATGGGGCGAAAGTTATTTTGCTATCCCACTTGGGAAAAATAAAACACAAGGAAGCTCCCGAGGTCGTCGAAGAGCAAAAGAAGAAAAACAATCTTTTACCAGTCGCCGCTCGCCTTTCGGAAATTCTCAAGACTCCAGTGGCTTTTTGTCCGGAAACGACAGGCGACTTAGCCAAGTTTTTCACGCGGACAATCGAAGACGGCGAAGTCGTCTTAATGCAAAACACACGCTATGAAAAAGGCGAAGAAAAAAATGATCCTGCTCTTGCTGCCATATGGGCTGAGGGCGTCGATATTTATGTCATGGATGCTTTTGGTAGCGCCCATCGTGCCCACGCTTCGACATATGGGATACCCGAAATCCTGAAACGCGAAGGTAAACCAGTCGCCGTCGGCTATTTAGTCGAAAAGGAAATCCACAATTTAATGCGCTGTGTCGAAGTAAAAGATAGCGATCGTCCATACATCGCTATTCTCGGCGGTTTTAAAATTTCCGATAAAATCAAAGTTATTGAATCACTTATTAAAAAGTGCGACAAAATACTCATCGGCGGGGCGATGGCTTACACCTTTGCGAAAGCCCTCGGCCGTTCAATCGGCGAATCGCCATGCGAAAACGACCAGCTCGATTACGCCCGCAAATGTTTCGAGGAAGCGAAAGGACGAATCCTTTTGCCTCTTGATTCTGTCGCCACGAACGGGTTTGAAGGTTGGACTGAAAAAATCGTCACTAACGATGCCAATATTCCCGACGGTTTCCAAGGAATGGACATCGGCCCTAAAACAGCCTTGTTGTTCCAAAGTGAGATTGCCAAAGCAAAAATGGTTTTTTGGAATGGCCCGATGGGCGTTTTCGAACAAAAAGATTTCGCCGCCGGCACGATAGCTATCTGCGAAGCGGTTTCGAAATTGCGCAACGCTTTTACTGTCTGTGGTGGTGGCGACTCGGCCGCTGCCGTCAGCGAATTTGGATATACCAATGCCTTTTCCCACGTTTCCACGGGTGGCGGTGCTTCATTAGAGATGATTGAAAATGACGGACATCTGCCTGGCATCGATATATTAAAGTAGGCCGAGATATGAGAAGAAAATTATTACTCGGCAACTGGAAGATGAACAAGACCCGCGAAGAAACGAAAGTTTTCGCATTAGGTTCTTTAGCCTTAACTGCCCTGGCCGATCTCCATGGCATCGATATTGGCATCGCCCCATCTTTCATCTGCCTTAATACCGTTAAAAGATTCAATCCCAATATCATCGTGGCCGCCCAAAACGTCCACTTCCAAGCCTCTGGTGCCTACACTGGCGAAGTTTCGATTCCCATGCTCAAGGATATCAATATTTCTTGGGCGATTATCGGCCATTCGGAGCGCCGGACCTATGACAATGAGACGAGCGAAAGGTGCAATTTGAAAATAAAGGCCCTTTTAGCCAATGCGATGACACCCGTCTATTGCGTCGGGGAAACACTCGCCCAGTTTGAAAAGAAAGAGACAAAAAAAGTCATAAAACAGCAAATCGAAGCCGGTTTTGACGGTATTATTGCTGAAGATGCCGCGAAAGTCGTGGTTGCCTACGAGCCTGTTTGGTCGATCGGAACGGGGCGCAATGCTTCGGCGGAAATCGCCCAAGACATCTGCTCTTACATCCGCGGTTTATTGCGCGATAAATACGGAGAAGTTGCTGATGCGATGCGCATCCTCTACGGGGGCTCGGTTAAGCCGGATAATGTCAAAACGTATGTGAACACCGGCGATATCGATGGCGCTCTTGTCGGCGGGGCTTCATTAAGTATTGAATCGTTTAAAGAACTTCTTAACAACATGATATAAAGCGAGAATACAACGTGAACAATTACTCAACATACGAACAATCATCAACCACCGTCGAAGGGAAACATTTCATCACCTCTGTTTTCAGCTATGCCGCTCTTGGCTTTTTGATTACCGCCTTAATCGCTTTTTTAGCGAGTTATCTTTTCACGAATGTGTGGATGATTCAAAATAACCCTGATTTGTACCTCGGGGTCATGATCGGCGCCTCCATCGCCCAACTCGTGGTGATGATTTGGATATCTTTTGGCGTCATGCGGCGAGGCAAGAACATCGCGATTCCCTTTCTTATTTACACTATTGTGATGGGCGTCTTG
>JBAZDT010000104.1:0-3840 GCA_041654325.1 Bacilli bacterium
CTGAGCATTCATCGTCGCATCGATATTCATGCAAATCGGCTTAGCAAGATGATATTTTTCGGAGAGGAGAAAGTCGTTTGGATCATGGGCAGGGGTACATTTCATCACTCCTGTGCCAAATTCTTTATCGACGTATTCGTCAGCCATGATCGGAAGCGGTCGATCATTGGCGGGATTAATCACTTTTTTACCAACTAGATGAGTGTATCGAGAATCTTGGGGATTGACAAAGACGGCGACGTCGCCAAACATCGTCTCCGGGCGTGTCGTCGCGATGACGAGCGATTCTTTGCTGCCGATGACCGGATAGCGAAAATAGTAGAAACTACCTTTGACATCCTTATGGATAACTTCGATATTTGATAGAGCTGTTCGAAGTTCAGGATCGACATTTATAATGCGCTCACCGCGATAGATGAGGCCTTTATCATAAAGCTTTTTAAAGACGGTGCGGACGGCAAAGTCGAGATTTTCATCGAGGGTAAAGCGCTCTTTATCATAGTCGATAGCCAATCCTAAACTCGCCCATTGCTCACGGATTGAAGTTGAATATCGATCTTTCCATTTCCACATCTCAGCAAGAAATTTTTCACGCCCCATTTGATATTTGTCTTTGCCTTCGCTTCTCAGCAATTCTTCAACTTTAGCCTGCGTAGCGATTCCGGCATGATCCATGCCTGGAAGCCATAAGACGTCGTATCCTTGCGCCTTCTTGTAACGCGTGATGACATCTTGAATGGTGTTGTTCCAAGCATGTCCTAAATGCAATTTACCGGTGACGTTAGGCGGGGGAATAACAAGCGAAAAGGGTGGTTTGCTCTCATCGCCGGATTTAAAATAGCCGCGGCTTTTCCACCGCTCGTATTTTCCTTCTTCCACCAGATGGGGATCATATCTTTTTTCTAATGCCATAAATGCCTCTCCTTAAAAATAAAAAGCGTCCACATAAGGACGCTAAATGCGCGGTACCACCTTAATTCATATCTTATGATATGCATCTTGAGACCTGTAACGTGGGCGACGGAATATTTCTATTCTTCCTCGAAGGCGACAACGCAAGTTCTTTCATTTCATCTTTTCACCGAGCGATGAATCTCTATTAAGAAAGAGATTGCGTCCTCCTCGTCATCGGAATAATCACATTATAGTAAGATGGCGCTTGTTTAACAAGCAAAGACGAAAAACGGCGGACTAAAATCATAAAAAAACTACGGTTCGCCATAGTTTTTGTCAAAAGATTTGCGATAAGTATATTTTATTACAGATATTTAATGACCGATATAAAAAATTGTTTGTGATCATACGTATGAGTGAATCGCATTTTCTAATGAGAAAACCTATTATTTGCTATAATAAAACGACAATGGAAAATACAATAATGACCGTTAATCCAGCAAAAAACAGCCTGATTGAATTGTTGCGTTTTGTCATGGCTTGGAGCGTTCTTATCTTCCATGGTTTCATGCCGGTCAAAACAACGATTCTCGACATGGGTGTAACTTGTGTATCAGTGGACTTTTTCTTGATGCTGGGTGGCTTTCTTTTCGCCTCGAGTTATGCACATATGGCTGAGGAAAAGACCGGAAGAGGTATCTGGCTTTTTTTATCGAGGCGACTAAGGCGCCTTGGGCTCCCTTTTCTAATCTCTTTACTATTTGCAATCTATAACGCAATTACTCTTCGCCACATCGGCTGGCTCTTCGGCTATTTATGGTTTATTCCTGTTGAGATAATCGGACAAATCATCCTTTTCCTCTTGGCGAGATTCGTTAAAAATAAACATATCCTCATTCCAATTTTACTGAGCGTCGCGATTTTAGGTTACTTCTATTTCTACGCTCTTCCACCAGATTATGTCCCTTATGCGCAAGGTGGATATAACATCTACTTTTCGAACCTATGGTCAATTCTTGGCTATCCCCTCCGGGGAATTGGCGGCGTCTTTATCGGGTATTGTTTAACTCTTCTTCCTCAATTTAAAAAGATACTCGTTCGCTATATTATCGCCCTTTCTTCTTTCGCTATCGTATTAGCGGTCTCTTTCTCGCCGATTTTTCCCTTTAAAGAGCCGCTTCTTCTACTGCTATTTGCCACCGCCATCTATTCTCTATTCCAAATTAAATTCTCTTCCCCTGTTTTCAATTTTCTCGGAGCGACGGCTTTTGGTCTTTATATCTTCCAAACTCTCGGTTCGACGCTCAGAGCCAACGGTTTGGCGAGTCCCGAAATCGTCTTACTAATTATCGTCGCCGTTAGCATTCTTTCTGCCCCCGTGGCTTTCGATGAAATGTTTTTTAAAAGAAACATTATTTGATCTTTGTCATAAAGTTCCTAGAAATTAAAAACACTTTTCCAAAATCGTATCAAAAGAAAAGACCCAGAAAATTTTCTAGGTCTCGCCGATTTTTTATTGCCACATCGGATTGGAGTATAAATTAAGTAACTATTCAGCCAATTCGTAGTTGCTGAGATTCGGTTTCGCAGTTGAAACGCTAGTGTACTTTGCTTTCGATCTGCTGTAATTATTTTCATCCTCAAATAAATATGCTGAGGCGAATAGAAAGTTTGCTATTTCGACCTCGACAAAAGCATCAGAGTCCTCTTCAAAAACTTTGAAATAGATGCTTCCTTCTCCGCTTGAACGATAGATGTTTCTTTCATCGCCTTCAGTAATCTCAAGATACATTGGAAGCACATAAACCATCGCTGACTGGATAGCTAAAACTGGGCTTATGACAAAGGTTGCGTCGGCAAATTGATCGCCGTCGAGGACGCTATATTCTTTAGCATCGTTGTCTTCAGAAACGACATAAGTCTTATTGGCTTTGACGTCGTAATATATCCATATCTTCGTATATTCGGTTTCTTCGCTCGTTGTCGATTCCGAACTCATGAAGTAATACTTTGCGTCACCATCATATCGAACCGTTTGCTTTGATGTGCCTGTTTCAGTGGAAGAAATGTCACCTTTAAATTCAGATACCACTTCCATCTTGCTCGGCACTTTTACATCTTCATCGTCATAGTGTTCTTGAATTGCTGTCATTTTTAAAACGGCTTCATCATAAGTGATTTTTGCTCCCTTACATCCCACTAAAAGAAAGGCTGTCAGAATCAAAGGCAAAAATATCGTATTTGTTTTTTTCATGAATTATCCCCTTTCAAATACCACGATTTCATTCTACATCATTTGGTCATCATGGCAATAAAAAAGTAAAATAGATAAAAAAACTAGATCATTTGTGATATTTTCGCCTTTAGTGCAACAATAGAATCCTTGTTTTTCACGCTGACAAGAAGATAATTTAAATTTGGAATAACGTTCGAAAAAGGTTGCGTATTTTTTTGAATTAGAGCCTTGCCACTCTGATTAACTTTATCGACTTTAGTAACCACAAGGAGCAGCGGAATTTGCTTTGTTTGGAGAAAACCCATAAATGAAACATCATCATCTTGAGGAATTCTTCGGCTATCGAATAAGAAGATGACAAGACGCGGTTTTGAAGTCGCAAAATAGCCTTCCATCATCTCCGAAAAAGCATCTTTAGGACCTCTGCTTACATATCCGTATCCCGGCGCATCGACAAGATAAAATTTATTATCGACATTATAATAATTGAGCAATTTTGTGTGACCGGGTTTTGAAGAAGTAAACGCTAAGTCTTTACGCGAGCATAATGCGTTGATGAGCGAAGATTTTCCGACATTGCTCCGACCGACGAACAAGATATCGAAAAGGCCGTCGGGCCTTTGTGAGGCTGACGGCGCACTTTTAATAAACGAGACATTGCGAAAGTCGATCATTATTTGACACAGGCGACATCTAAGGCGTCGTCGACG
>JBAZDT010000105.1:0-3817 GCA_041654325.1 Bacilli bacterium
CGCTTTGGAAATCGATGTCCAAATTGCCACCTTGATGTTTAATCTCGGCTTTCACAATCCGAAAATCACCAGCGAGCAACATCGCTTGAACTATGATAAATTGCTCGTCAATCTCCAACATTTTAAAGACCGTTATCCAAATGGATACCACGGCCGGCCCAAATCCTTTAAGGGCCAAGTCGATTCGCTCTTTAACGAAGGTTTTGCAAGCACCGTCTTGTTCTTGCCGGTCACTTTTTCGACCGTCTTGGTTATCTTGCCTTTGCTCTTTACCATCTTTGTCGCTTTCACGAACTTTGATGGCGCCCACTCTGGCAACAACCTCTTCTCATGGGTCGGATTAGAAAACTTTATCATCTTATTTGCCGGCAGTGGCTCCAACGCGACGATGTCGCGGACTATTTGGACCTTGCTTTGGTGGACGCTCGTGTGGGCTTTCTTTGCCACATTCTTAAACTATGTGTTAGGCATGGTCCTCGCCCTCATGATCAACAAAAAAGGTATTAAGCTCAAAAAGGTTTGGCGCACGATTTTTGTAATCAGCATCGCCGTCCCGCAATTCGTGAGTTTGCTGGCGATGTCGAGAATCTTGGGTGATGCCGGGCCAATCAACACTTGGCTCCAAAGCCTCGGCTTCGACATGATTCCCTTCTTAAGCGATGGCTCGATCGCGAAAATAACCGTTATCGTCGTCAACTGCTGGGTCGGCGTTCCATATACGATGCTGATTACCTCTGGCATCTTGATGAACATCCCCGAAGACTTATATGAGTCAGCGCGCATCGACGGGGCTGGGCCTTTTGCCCAATTCACGAAGATCACCCTACCCTATATGCTCTTCGTCACCGGTCCTTATCTCATCACTCAGTTCATCGGCAATATCAATAACTTCAACGTCATCTACTTCTTGACCGGAAATCAGCCACCTAAACTATACCTATATAACGCGAATGAGACTGACTTATTGATTACCTGGTTATATAAAATAACCACCGGCAACAACAATCAATATAACGTCGCCTCGACGCTCGGCATTTTCATCTTTATTATCAGCGCTTTCTTCTCGCTTATTATGTACTCGCGCATCAGTTCGACGCAGAGAGAGGAGGACTTCCAATAATGAAAGCACGGCGCATTATTTCCGACACCATCATCTATATCATCTTAGGTGTCTTATCCATCATTTGGATCTCGCCGATTATCTGGCTCGTCTTGCAGTCTTTTTCCGCTGAGCCCGGATATAATTCCATCTATCGCTTCGTGCCGACTTCTTTCACTTTCGACAACTATTTGGCCCTCTTCTCGCCGATCGGTTTCCAACACCTTTTTAGTGGGAATGTCCCGACCGGCACCATCAGGTACGGCGATTACTACGCCGTCTGGTATTTTAATACTTTTGTCGTCGCTTTAATTACCTGCATCATCTCGACCATCTTGGTATTGTGCACCAGCTACGCTTTCTCCCGCTTGCGATTCAAAGCCCGCCAACCAATGATGAAATTCATTCTCGTCATCGGCATGTTCCCTGGCTTTTTAGCGATGATTATCCTTTATCAAGTATTATCTCTCATCGGGCTGAAACAAACCTTGGTCGGGCTGATCTTCTGCTATGTCGGAGGGGCGGGGATGGGCTATTTCATCTCCAAGGGCTTCTTCGACACAATATCTAAATCAATTGACGAGGCGGCGATGATCGACGGCGCGAGCCGCTTCCAGATCTTTTACATGATCATCATGCCTCTTGCCAAGCCGATCGTCGTCTATACGATTTTGACGGCATTCATGGGTCCATGGGCCGATTACATCCTCTCTAGTTACATCCTCGGCGACGCGATGCAGTCATACACTGTTTCCGTCGGCTTATACAAGATGATCAACCAGCAGCAGGATTTGGCTCTTTACTGGAAGCAGTTCTGCGCGGGAAGCGTCCTTGTCGCCGTTCCGATTTCCGTTCTTTTCATCATCATGCAGAAATTTTATGTTAGCGGCGTCACCGGTGGCGCGGTCAAAGGCTAATGAAAAAGATTATTCCACTTCTTTTCGCCACCGCTATTTTGTGCCCTGCTTGCAACCCGACCTCAACAGCCTATTATGTTTTCGATGAGGCGGTCACGAACCAAAACGGCAGTGCCTATTACGAGATTTTCGTCGCCTCATATTATGATATGAATAATGATAATATCGGCGATTTAAACGGTGTGGCCGCTAAGCTTCCCTACTTGCAGGATTTAGGCGTTAAAGGACTGTGGCTGATGCCGATCCATCCCAGCGATTCCTATCACAAATACGATGTTAAAGACTATAAAGGCATCGACCCGAGTTATGGGACGCTTTCGGACTTCAATCACTTAATCGAATCTGCCGATGAACGAAACATCGATATCATCATCGACCTCATTATCAACCATTCGAGTTCCAACCACCCGTGGTTCATCGAGGCTCAGCAGCAAAAGCGCGATAACGTTTGTTCGGCAGCCGATAGCAAATGCAATTACTATAACTGGTCGAGCAACCAAACTTCCGGTTATGCCTGGTCTCCGATTGCGAACGCGTATTATGAAGCGCGCTTTTCCTCATCGATGCCTGATTTAAATCTCGATAATCCCTTTGTTCGCCAAGAATTCGAGGAAATCGCCACTTTTTGGCTCAATCGCGGCGTGAAAGGTTTCCGCCTCGACGCCGTCACGAGTTTTTACACTGGTCACGCCAGCGCGAACATCGCTTATTTGACTTACTTCAACAACTACGTGAAAAGCGTGAACTCAGAAGCCTTTATCATCGGCGAAGCGTGGGAAACATTTAGTTCGACCTTTTATTCTTATGCTTCTTCAGGCATGAATTTCTTCAATTTCCCGCTTTCGGAATTAAATAACAAGAGTATCGCAAGCTCGGTGAAAGCGATGCGCGGCATCGATTTCGCCAACGCCTTGGTCAGCAGCGAGGTCCAACTAAAACAAGTCTCGGACACCGCGAAGAACGCTTTGATTATTTCCAACCATGATATGGATCGTTCCGCGGGTTATCTGCCTGGCAATCTCGGCAAGATGGCCGCCAGCGCCTACTTGCTATCCCCGGGGTATCCTTTCATCTATTATGGTGAGGAAATCGGTTTAAAAGGCAGCCGAGGCGGGTCGAATAGTGATGCCAACCGTCGCTTAGCGATGATTTGGGATAAAGACGATGACTCCGGAAAATGCGCTAATCCTGAAGGGACCGATTACGATAGCCAATATCAGGTCACTAACGGCGCATATGATAACCTTGAAGAAAATACTTCCCTAACCAGCCACTATAAAAAGGTTTTGAACGTCCGCAACAAATACGGCATCATCCACGATGGATTATATGAAAGCGTTGACACAGGTTTGCCGGAAATTGCGATGTTTAAGGTAAGTAAGGATGGCGAGGAATTATACATCGTTCATAACTTCTCAAATCAAGCCGCCACTTTTAATTTAGCTGTCACCGGCCTGAGCATCGATGAAGAAATCGATTCAGTCGGCGTTAAGCCAAAACTAAGCGGTCTGTCCTTAACTCTTGCTGAGTATAGCAGCGTCATCCTAAAATAAGATATCAAGGCTTTGACACGAAAATTTCTTGTCACATTACTTATAAAAAAGAGGAGTGCCCTTTATGAAAATCAGGAAATCACTTTGCCTAATCTCGTTGCTTTCGCTCTTTGTCCTTTCTTCGTGCGATAATTTGCCGACGGATTCATCTGGAACCGATAGCGAAGACATCAGCGAATCGACAAGCGAAGGCGAGGGGGAAATTCCTGAGGGTGTTATCATCCCCGATGAACTAACCATTCGCTACC
>JBAZDT010000106.1:0-3798 GCA_041654325.1 Bacilli bacterium
CTTTGCGTCGATGCAGGCGTTGACTAACTATAAACTATCTTTAATCTCGTACTTATCAAGCGAGACAAGAAGTAAAGCCACCACCATGATGGAAAGGGCGATATAAAAAAGATAATTCGGCTTTTCGTGCAAAATCAATAGTGACAGCCCGACCCCGATAAAAGGCGCCAAAGAATAATAGACGCTCGTCTTTCCAGCCCCGAGGTGCCTCTGCGCCAAGATATAGACGAAAATGCTCAATCCGTAAGTTGCAAAACCGAGAATAAGAGCGTAAACAACATAAAGGTAATTGGTTACTTTCTGGCCGATGATCAAGGCGATGACCAGGGCCCCCAGTCCCGAACAAAGACCTTTAATAATCACGATGTGAAAAGGGTTTTTAGATGAAATTGCCCTTGTGCAATTATTTTCTAGCCCCCAGCAGACGCACGCCATAAGGACCAGAAAAGATCCAAGATTAAAAGTAAACCCATTCTCGACATCGAGAACTAGAAGAGTCGAAGCGACGCTGATCAAACCGATGCCAATCCAGAGTTTGAGACTAATTTTTTCTTTGAAAAAAAGCAAGGCGATGAAAGCTGTGGCGACTATTTCGAAATTGTTCAATAAGGAAGCGCTCGAGGCATCGCTCATCGAGATGCCAAACATTAAAAGAATCGGCGCCGCGATATCAAGAGCGACCATCCCCACCACATACTTTGTGTCTTTTTTATCAAGAGGGATTTCTTTCTCCTTTTTAACGAATGGTTTTCGAATTAAGTAAACCAACGCCATGCCGATGCCAGCCCCCAAATATAAAAAGCCGGCTAAAGCGGTCGGAGGTATCTCGACAATCAACAACTTTGAAATAGGGATGCTAAGCGCATAGAAAAGGGCTGCTAAGATGGCGAGGATTATCGCAAAAGTATTTCTTTTCATTCAGCGAGCCCTTTTATCATTGCCTAATTATACCTTCCGCCGCGCCAGCACTTTAACGATTTCGCCATAATATATCGTGTGAACGCCATCCTTGTCATACCATTTTTTGATTCTCGCTTCGCTTATTTTCACCTGATCAAATTGGCTCTGTCCCATTTTGCGGCATAAAACGACAAGGTCGGCTTCGGCGAAATATGGTATGCCATCCTTTTCTTCCAAAAGAAGCCCGCCCGATTTGACTTTGTCGACATCTCGACCCGATACTCGCCCGAAATAGCCCAGTTGCTGGCTATATTGATTGTTGAAAAAGCAGACGGAAAAAGTTTTGGCTTCATCAAAGATAATTCGCGAATAGCGCGTCTCGTGGATGTAGACGACGCATGTCGGCTTGCTCCATAAAACTCCCAAACTGCCCCAGCCAATCGTCAAACCGTTTGTCCTGTTGCCGTCATTTGCCAAGGCGATTGCCGACTCGCTGAACAATTCGAAAACATTTTTGTATTTCTCAATATCTTGCAGCTCGATTTCCTGAAATTCCATCTTACATTTCTCCATTCTCAACTCACAAATAGTCAGCGATATACTCATCGATCAAAAGATTAACATGTTCAAAAACGGTTGGGTCGTTATCAAGGCCGTGGCCGGAATTGGGGAAGGTCACGAAATCATGTTTGACGCCGTGATCGGTCAGAGCCTGATCGAGAATTATAGCATCGCTATAAGGGACGATATCATCGAGTTCGCCATGGCATATAATCGTCGGAATGCTGGTTTCGGAAACATAGGTCACGGGAGAGACGCTCTGCAAAGATGGGATGGCTTGTTCGTAACTAGCCTCGTCAAAGGTAAAACCCGATAGGCACGAGAAAAGATGATACAGGCCCTCACCCCATATCGTTAGATCGAAATAATCGTCATTGGCGATGTCGGTCGGCCCGCTTAAACTGACGACGAGGGCTGGCGTGATCGGAGCTTCGTCAAAGCGCGCATAAGCATAAAGAAGCGAAAGGTGGGCACCTGCCGATCCCCCTGTCAGCAATACTTTGGAAACGGTGATGTCTTTTGTCGCTGCTTTTTCTTTGATAAGATTGAGGGCTGAGGTGATGTCATCCATGATGTCAAAGGCATCGACCGTGTCAGATGTATAGCGATAGTTTATCGCCGCGGAGACATAGCCGCGCTGACCGCTCCAATAGGCATTTGTTTCGCGGTAGACATCCTTGTCGCCCGCTGTCCATCCCCCGCCGTGAATGTTAAGAATCAGACCAACTTCTCCACTGCCGTTCTTTGGTAGATACAAGTCAAGTTTCTGCCGAGCTTCCGGGCCATAGGACAAGTTATGATAAGAGTAGTATTCGCTCGCCGAACACGAGGAAGAGGATAGAGAAAGTAGCAGCAAAACCGCGCTTATGAATATTTTGAATGGGTGGTTATTTTTCATACGTGCCTCGTGTCCTATATTGTATCAAAACTCTTTAGAAAACAGCGCGCGGTTTTAAATAAAAGCGTCATAAAAATAAAAAAGATGACAATTAAATGGCATCTTTTTAAAAATCAATGAGTAGAATTAATGAACTTTTTTCTTTCTTTGCTCTAAAGCAAAGTAGGCGGTGAGTGAAACGGCCGAGACGAAGACGATGGTCAACATCGTATAGAGCGTGGTGTAATTTGTCGTTGTGCTTATAGCAACCGATTGGCCAGCAAGCTGGCTGCTGCGAGAGGAATATGCTGCCCACAACTGTGCAGCATTTAGTGTTGGCTGACCATCGACTGCAGGCTGCAAGTCCATACTGTAATCTGCTAAATAACTTGTTAGATTACGGGAGTCTAGATAATCGTATACGACTTTTAAATTCTCATAATTGGCGTTCGAGCAAGTATTGGTGTGGTTCAACATGTTAGCAAATACTTCGGCTTGATGTAGGTCGTCCAAATTATATCCGACGACCGAGAAATTACCTAAATCGAGGAATTTCGGCGTTACCGCGTTGGTATAGCTGATACGGATGCGGCCAATCACCGTGTATGGGAAATAAAAGGTGTATGAGGAGTATGCGCCATTTACGGCATCGACTTGCATTGTCGCTGTCGAACCGCTTACCGGGGTGCCGTAATTTATGGCATACGATGTCGGCGCGATTCCCGCGACGCTGACGGTTAATTGGCCGGCGGCACCTGCCTCGGCATCAAGCGTGATACGGCTGATGCCATTAAGAGTGTTTTCGGGATTGGTGATGGCGGGAAAGTATTTGCCATAAAAACTCATTGTCGTCGGACCGGCGCTCGCCGTTCCAAAACGCAGGAAAAGCAAGTTAGAATTTACGTCCGAATTGGCAAAGAAAGCGCCATTGTCGGGATTGGAATTATCGACTGTCGTGTTTAAGATCCAAGTCGTGCTGGTCGACCAGTTCGTGATTGAGTTGGTCAAGGTTCCTTCGCGGTTGGTAATCGCGCCATAAACCGGGGTTGTCGTCGCCCCCCATTCCGTTCCGTCGGTGAAGGCGTGATTGAAGAAAGTGTAGATGTGGTTATCGATTGTAATCGTAAAAGTAGTTGATACACTGGTACTATTTACATAATACGTCACAGTAACTACTTGTTCGCCAAGAGTTGATAAGACCGTTCCTGGGGCGGGGCTGACAGAGAAAAAACTATCCGAGCTGCCAGCGCTGTAGGTTGGAAAAGTGTCATTTCCGACGTCCCAATCGCCTTTGACAATCATTCCCGTGATATCCAATGTTTCATTGCGATAATAGGCCAATTTTTGACCGGTTACGCTTAGAGTTGGCGTGGAACTATCGCGAGCGCTGCTGACGGTGACATCGATATTGGCCGAAATAGTCGGTGCATTGACAGATGTAATCGTGTTTACGAACGTTC
>JBAZDT010000107.1:0-3748 GCA_041654325.1 Bacilli bacterium
ATTTTCGGACCAATAGCTCAACGGTTAGAGCTCCCCGCTCATAACGGGTAGGTTCTAGGTTCGAATCCTAGTTGGTCCACCAACGTGGAGGCTTACCCAAGCGGCTGAAGGGGTCGGTCTTGAAAACCGATAGAGGATGCAAGTCCTGCTAGGGTTCAAATCCCTAAGCCTCCGCCAGAAAAATATGCAAAGACCACTTGAGTGGTTTTTTTCTTTCTTGCGATTATCTATGTTAGAAAGAACAACTTCTTTGATAAGATAAAACTAAGATAATTTAAGGAGAGAATAAATGCAGCACGAACTGAAAAGTGGACCACTTCTTAATGAAGAAGGAAATTTATGTGAAAGCGGTTATGCTTTCTCGTTGGTGAAAACATATTCGCGGGAAGCGATCAAGGCCCCGAAGTGGCGGATTAAAGAGTGGGATTATTACTATGTCGGAAACAATCATTGCGGCGTCGCTTTGACGGTTGCCGATAACGGTTACATGTCATTTGTGGGCGCGACGGTGTTCGACTTTGACCAAGTCAAGGAAAAAAGCAAGACGGTGATGGGGATGTTACCTTTGGGTAAGATTTGCATGCCTTCCTCTTCGGCTGCCGGCGACGTCATCTTCAACACCAAGGACTTTTCCTTTCACTTTCTGCACGAAAGCGGCAAGCGACATCTTCTTTGTGAAATGAAAAAATTTGTCGGCGAAGATACGTTCCGCTGCGATATTTACCTCGAAGAAACAACGCCGGATTCGCTGGTCATCGCCACCCCCTTTAAAAAGAACAAACACTTTTACTACAATCAGAAAATCAATCTTCTCAAAGCCAATGGTTACGCCAAGATCGGCGACACGACCTATGATTTATCAACCGACACGTGGGGTGTTTTGGACTGGGGGCGCGGCGTCTGGACGTACAATAACACATGGTATTGGTCCTCGATGAGCGGCGTTTACAAGGGCAAGAAAATCGGCTTCAATTTGGGCTACGGCTTCGGCGACAATTCGCAAGCGAGCGAAAACATGGTCTTTTACGACGATAAAGCCTATAAACTCGAGGATGTAAAGTTTGATATTCCAATTGCCAAAAACGGCGCCGACGATTATTTAAAACCATGGAAATTTCGCAGTAAGATCGGCGACATCCAGTTGACTTTCGAGCCGATTCTCGATCGTTTCAGCAACGCCAATGTCTTGCTGATAAAGTCAATCCAGCATCAAGTATTTGGTCGTTTTACCGGCTATATCATCATCGAAGGCAAGCAGATTTATTTTGAAGAGATGCTCGGCTTTGCGGAAAAAGTAAAGAATTGCTGGTAATTTTCGCAAAAGTTATGTTGTGATAGCCGTTTTTAAAGCCTAAAATAAGAGTAAACAAGGAGCACATAGATGAAAATTAACAGCACTTTTACTGGGGATATCGTCCCCCGTACCACAAAGTGGATTTACACCGCGACGGCGACTGGACGCGACGCGGCCTACACCTTGATCAGTCTATTTTTATTAACCTACATTCAATTTGCCGCCCCGATCGGCTATGTCGATGGCTTGCGTGATCCAGACTTATATGCCGCGCAGTTTGGCGTCATTTCGATCATTGTCATCATCGCGCGAATTTGGGATGGTCTGAACGATCCGATTATGGGTTTCATCATCGAGCGTGCCCATTTTAAAATGGGTAAGTACAAACCATGGATTCTAATTGGCGCAATTACGAATACCGCTGTCATGCTCGTCTTATTCCTCGCTCGTCCAGAAGGTTGGGGTTTCGTCGCTCTCTTCGGCGTTTTCTATCTCTTGTGGGATATTACTTATACGATGAACGATATTGGCTATTGGTCGATGCTTCCTTCCCTTACCAGCAACGAAAAAGAGCGCAATAACATCACGACGATCATGTCGATCTTCATCAGCGTTGGCGCCTTCACCGTCGGTGGCGTCGTGCCGATGCTCGTCGCAGGTAATGCCGTCGAGATGTACGCGGCCATCGCCATTGCTGTCTCTGCCGTCTTTTTGCTATCGCAGCTGATTCTAGTCTTCTTTACAAAAGAACACGCTCGCGATGTCGAGCAAGAAAAAATCTCGCGGAAAACGAAATTTGGCGATATGTTCCGCCTGCTTAAGACCAACGATCAGCTACGCTGGATAACGATTGTCATTTTAATCTACTACCTTGGTTCTAACATCCTTAATGGCTTAGGGTTGAACTATTTCTATCTGACATTCGACTATACGACTGGCGGCAGCGTCCAATTCATGTTCACGGTCATGTACGCTGGGGGAACGATTCTCGCCCAGTTCCTCTTTCCTCTTTTAATCAAATTCTTGAAGCGCAACACCCTTTTCTTGATCAGTTTTATCATGATGGCGATTGGGTACACAGCCTTCTTCTTCGTGGGCACACCTTTTGGAGGTGCTCCGGCTCTCGGCACGGGTAGCCCATGGATGCTCTATGTGCTCGGAATCATTATTTTCTCCGGTGAAGGACTATTCTATCTCATTCTCTTGATCATGATGGAAAACACCATCGAATATAACGAGTGGAAAACCGGCGAGCGCAAAGAAGCGGTGGCCTTCTCCCTTCGTCCGCTGACCGCTAAATTCGCCAGTGCAGCCCAACAGGGAATCGTCTATTTAACCTTGTTGGTAAGTGGCGCCTTAACCGTCACCTCCTTCATCTCCAACTTGGAAGTGAAGATGGGCCTTGGCGAAACGCTGACCTCTTTCGATGGCACGCAAACCCTCGACGCCACGAAGGAAAATGTCCAACTGTTCGCCAATCAGGCGATTGCCGCTGGTGAAAACGACATGGTTATTCTTTCGGCGATTATGTGTTTGTCACCCTTATTGCTGTTCACGGCCGCTTTTTTAATCATCCGCTTCCTATATAAAATCGATGAGAAAAAATACGCGGAGATGGTTAAAGACCTTAAGGACCGCAAAGCGGAACAGCCGCAGAATTAAGAAAGATATACTTTTAAAAGAAAGCGACTAATCAGTCGCTTTTTTTCTATTTTACTATAAAGTCCACTTGCGCGTTATACACATCGGAACCGATGGACAAGGTCGCCTTTCCGCGCCCTTTCAAGCTGCGGACATAAACTGCGATGCGCCCTCCGTAGAGGGGAAGTGTTGTGGGCCCGATGACTTGAATTGGGCCGGTTGTTTTTAAACTAAGTGGAAGGCTTGAATAAGTGCAGACAGTCTGATATTGGTCGCGAAGTGTGATTTCCACGCGGCTGACATCATAGGTGGCTTCATTAACTAAAAGAACCTTGCTCGGATTTACTTGTAAAGTGAATTCCGTCGATTGGCCGAACATCTTGCTTGCCATCAGCTTGCCATCCTTATAAGCCTTAAAGGCAAAGACGGTTAGCTTATTACCCCAGGTCGCCACATACTTGTTCCATAAGTCGACGAGATCTTCGTATTTCATCTTGTGGCGAAGCATGACTAAACCGATGCGAAACTTATGTTTAAAAGGCAACTTGTTGAGACCGTGGAGAGCGACGTAAGAAAGAGCTTCTTTGATGCGCTCGGCATCGCGGGGGTTAAAGTGTTTTTCTTCGAAGGAAGCGCCAATATAATCGTCGACTTCGATCGGCGGATGTTCCATGTAGGGGTATTTACTGCGATTGGGATAGAAGGCCTTCACAAAGGATTCGTTGCGATAGAGTTCAACGTAATCAGCGTTGGTGGCGATGTGGGTGATTCCGACTTTGGCTTCCGAGAAGTCGCCAGGAGCCATCGCGGAAA
>JBAZDT010000108.1:0-3708 GCA_041654325.1 Bacilli bacterium
TGATATCGGCCAAGGCAGCGATACCGTCTTAACTCAAATCGCCGCTGAGACATTGATGACCACTGTCGATAAAGTAGTCGTTTATTCTTCGGATACCGATTTAACGCCATTTGATACCGGCGCTTATGCCTCAAGCACTACTTACGTTTCGGGCAATGCTGTTTTAAAAGCCGCGAAGAGCATGAAAAGCATGCTGATTGAAGAAGCGGCGCACTTCTTAGAAGTGTCGAAGGACAACGTAAACTTTGACGGCGCGAAGTTTGTCGCCGGCGATAAGGAAATAACCTTATCTGATTTGTCCAATAAACTTTACTACAACGAAAATCAACACCAATTAACCGCGACCGAAAGCTATGTCGGCCACAAATCCCCGCCGCCGTTCATGGCCGGCTTTGTGGAAATCGAACTCGATACTGAGACGGGCGAATACGATGTTCTGCACTACGTCAGCGTCGTCGATTGCGGCACGACGATCAACCCGATGTTGGCCAAAGGCCAAGTTGAAGGTGGCATCGTCCAAGGCCTCGGCATGGCATGCTTCGAAGATGTTAAGTACAGCAGCCGCGGAAAACTTAATAGCAATAGTTTCCATTACTATAAAATCCCCACGATGCTCGACGTCAAGAAACTGACGACCGAGTTCGCGGAAAGCTATGAAGAAAGCGGACCCTACGGCGCGAAGTCCGTCGGCGAAATTGGTATTGACACTCCTCCGGCGGCGATCGCCAACGCTGTCGCCAACGCGGTGGGCGTGCGTATTAATAAACTACCTGTCACCCCCGAAAAAATATATCGGGCGATGATGGACAACAAATAGAAAAGGAGTCTTCACATGAAAGACAAAAAAACTTTACACACAATTCTAAACATCGTTCTCTTCGGCGCTATCTGGGGATTGCTCGAAGCAACCGCCGGATATCTTTTCCATTGGCTTCCCGGAATGGTATCGGGTGCGATCATGGTTCCAATTGGTAGCGTATTGATGTTCTGGGGATACAAGAACACCGGCAAGCGGACTGCCATCATTTATATCGCGATTATTGCCGCGGCGATAAAAGCCGTGAACTTCGCGATGCCTTTACCGCCTATTGGACCCATTAAAATCTATAATCCGATGATTTCGATCATTATTGAATCGCTAGTCGTTTATAGCGTTAGCTTTTTATTTGAACGCAAAACATCATCTGCCAAATCAACTCTTATGCAAGTTGGTTCATTGGCCCTTGTAATTGTCGGATGGAGGGCTCTCTTTCTCGCTAACCTCGGCATTAGCTTTGCCATCACCGGTAAACTTGATGTTCAACTTCAAAGTTTGCAAAATGCGTTGAGTTTTGTTTTCTATAACGGGATGTTCGAGTTCTTTATCCTTGGATTATTCTACGTTGTCTATCGGCTTGGCTCATATTTGCTCGCGACGAATAATATTCGTATCAAGAGTCCTAATTGGCTCACATATATTTTGTCGCCATTAACCTTAATTGGTGCTGTTTTAGCCGTTATTTTACTTTAAAGGCGCAGATGGTTGCTTTTGAAATTATCGCCGTCAACCGCGGCATCATAGGCGTTAACAAAAAAGGAGATTATCAATGGTGACGATTGTGGCTGGAAAGATTAATTCCGGTAAAACAACATTTCTCCTCAACCACTACCAAAAACAACAAAGTGGTGATGGTTTCATCGCCATCAAAAGGATGGAGGGCAAAAGCGTTTATTGCTTTGCCCTCCTCCGCCTTTCCACCAACTCATTCCTCCCGTGGATGGTCCACCAAGATTTCTACGACGACGAATTCGAAGACGTTGCCAAATTCGGTCCATATGCGCTCAATTTGACGACCTTACGTCAAGTCGAGACCACGCTTGAAGAACTCATCGCCCGCAAAGTCTCGCCTTTATATCTCGACGAAGTCGGTGTCCTCGAGCTTAACGGAGGTGGATATCACGACATCCTGAAAAAGATGGTGAAATCAGGACTTGATTTGTATATCACGGTCCGAAGCGACCTCGTCAAACCCGTCATCGCTTATTTCCAAATCAGTGAACCCGTGCTAATCACGGTGCAAAGAGAGGAGTGAAACCATGTACGATTACGCAATCATGAATGGAAGACTCTACATCAATGGTCGCTGGGATACGCTAAATGTGTATATCGAAAAGGGCAAGTTTGCCCATATCAGCGATCAGTTTTTGCCTGCCTTGGAAGTTATCGATGCCGACGGTTTGGATGTTTTGCCGGGGGTAATTGACCCCCATGTTCACTTTGAACTCGATTTAGGAGCCATGAAATCGGTCGATGATTTTTATCACGGAAGCGTCGCTGCCGCCTATGGCGGAGTGACGACAATCGTCGATTTCCTCGATCCGGCCGCAAATGCCGAAGAACTGCAAAAAGCTTTTAATAAGCGTATGGCCTCGGCCCAGAAATCGGTTGTCGATTTTCGCTTGCACGCCACGATCAAAAATCCAAATGGCAGTCTCGAGGAATTTGTTAAGAAGATGAAAAGCCTCGATCTTCATACGCTAAAGCTTTTCACGACTTATTCGGATTCCGGTCGCCGGACTTACGATGCGCAGATTATCGAACTCTTAAAATTATCCGAGAAGTATCATTTCTTGCTTTTAGCCCACGTCGAAAACGACGAAATGATTCGCCTCGATAAGGATTTTACCTATCAAGATTTGCCGATCAGCCGTCCATCGTTGGCCGAGCGTAGCGAAGCCTTGAAACTCGCTGGTTTTGTTCGCAAATACGGTGGATATCTCTATATGGTCCACGTCAGCAGCGGCCGGACGATCGAAGCCTTGCTGGAACAATACGCAGATCTCCTTAATAAGCGTTTCTTTATCGAAAGTTGTCCACAGTATTTCACTTTTACCAATGAAATGCTTGAGCGGGAAGATGGTTATCTTTACGCCTTTGCCCCTCCTCTACGCAGTTTTATTTCGCGGACTCTCTTATTCGATCACCAGAAGAACATCGATACGATTGGCACCGATCACTGCGCTTTCAACAAAGCCGATAAAAAAGACAAATTGCTGAAGGATATGCCTTTAGGCATCGGTGGCGTTGAACACTCGCTGACGATTATGCGCCACCACCTTGGCGATGCCGCAATTGATAAAATGACAAGCAACGTCGCCCGCATTCAAGGGCTTGTCGGCAAAGGCGAAATTCAAGTCGGCAACGACGCCGATCTCGTCTTGTTTAAAGTCGAACCACGCCGCCCGATTCTCGATAAGCACGGACTGGCCGACTATTCACTCTATCTCGGTTTGCCGTCCCATGGATTGGTCATCTCGACGATGGTCCGCGGCAATTTTGTCATCCGCGACCGCGTTTTCCTCGGGGGCCAAGGGCAGTGGGTCAAAGGGAGGGACATAAAATGAAAAAAGCCATTGTGAATGTCTCTTTATACGATTTCGCCAATTTCATCAAAAACGCTTATCTCATTTTCGATAACAACATTATCCAAAGTGGCGCGATGGAAAATTTCGTCGACGAAGGATATGAACTTATCGATGGGCAAGGAAAACTGCTATTGCCCGGTTTAGTTTGCGCTCATACACACATTTACTCGACGTTTGCCCGCGGTTTGGTTTTGCCTTACAATCCGCATAATTTTCAGGAGATTCTCGACCAGATGTGGTGGAAGTTAGACCGTCAGATCGACAACGAAACCTCTTACTATAGCGGAATTGTCGCGGCTGCCG
>JBAZDT010000109.1:0-3664 GCA_041654325.1 Bacilli bacterium
GACTTAGAAGAACTATATTTCGATTTCAACAAAGTCCGCAATGAAGCGAAAGGTCAAATAACGCCACAATCGAACTTCATTCAAAATGACATCAGCAAAGTTATTTCTCTCTTCTCTTTCACGAGGCAGAATTCACTGGCGACCGACCATCAGTATATGAACCTTGTCGATCAAGTTTTTGCTGTCATCGAAAATATCTCCGGAAAACGCGATTTACCAACTGGGAAAACATATGTTGATATCTTTAAAGACGCAAAGGATAGCATCGCAAATTTCGTTAAAGAAACCGAACTTGTCTGGCGCACGAATTATGACCCCATCATCAAGGAATTGCTCTCCGAGGCGAAAAAGCCTTCTGAGGCCTAAATTACAATTGGCAAATTAGATTGTTGAGAATTATTCTTGTAGCGTGATAGAATAGATAGGCAAAATTATGAAAGTAAAAGTAACAAAAAAAGAATTTACATGGTATGTCATAGCGGGTATTTTGGCGTTTGTCGGCTTGACTCTTATCGTCTTTGATATCGTCGGTGATAACGTCAATGTCAACTCTCCCGATAATTGGATTATCAATGCCCAGAAAGCCGTTATCGAATGGTCCAAAATCAATATGGATTGGCGGGCATGGGGTATCATATTCTTCCTTTTAGGAAGTCTGGTCGCGGTGATCACGCTTGCGAGCTTCGCCAAAGGTGCGGATCGCCTCGTGGAAAAAGAGCAGCGTCGCCAAGCGCGCTTGGCCGCCAGCAATGAAGTTAGCGTTCAAGAAGACAAGACAATTGAAGTCGAAACAACTGATGTGGAATCCAAATAATGGATTCCTTTTTTTAACTTAAAGGAAATAAATACTTTTCTCAATCCTTTTAGTTTATTAATTGGAAGCGTTATTTTCTGTCGCTTTATTGCTGAAATCATCCGAAACATCTATACTTTTTATTAGAAAGTCTATTTTGCCTAATAATGGGGAAGGATGGGAAATATGCTTAAGGATGTAAACCTGTGGAAAGCACAAAAAAATCTCGACAGCAACCTTCGTGCCGAACTTGATAAACTTGATGAAAAAGGCCTCTTTGAGGCTTTTGGCGAAGACGTGACTTTCGGCACCGGAGGCATTCGCGGCATCATGGGTGTTGGCACTAATCGTCTCAACATATACACCATCCGCAAAGCGACTTTAGGTTTTGCCCAGTATCTAAAAAACAACTATGCGTTGAAACCTAATGCGAGGCATAATGCGGTCATCGCTTATGACACCCGTTTCAATTCACGCCTTTTCGCCGAAGAAGCCGCTCGCGTTTTAGCGAGCCAAGGCATCCATGTTTGGCTCTTCGAAGAATATCGTCCGACGCCGGAATTGTCTTTCGCCGTTCGCTATTTAAAAGCCGAAGGTGGCATCATCATTACCGCAAGCCACAACCCCCCAGAATATAACGGCTACAAAGTCTATGATGAAAACGGCTGTCAACTTACGCCTTTGAAAGCCGACAAAGTTGGGGAAGCCATCAATAATTGTGGCGATGTTTTCAATTTAAAACTTGATAGCATCGAGCAATATGTAAAATTTGGCATGGTGGTGATGCTCGGCAAGTACTTTGATGAAAAATACTTAACCGGCGTGAAATTTGTCTCTTGCCAAAAAGTCGATAAAACAAATTTCAAGATTGTTTATTCGCCTTTGCACGGAACTGGTTCGGCATTCGGGATGCGCCTTCTTAGCGAATCAGGATATGATGTTACTCCAGTCGCGACGCAAATGCTTCCCGACTCGTCTTTCTCATCGGTTAAATCGCCCAATCCGGAAGATCCCTTGGCTTTTGAATTAGCCGTCAAGTTAGGAAAAGAGATAGGGGCCGATCTACTTTTAGCCACCGATCCCGATGCCGATCGCGTCGGAGCTGGGGTTTTAGTTGATGGCGAGTATCGCTTTTTAAATGGTAACGAGATGGCGGCCATCATATTCGACTACCTCTTAAAATATGGCAATCGCGTCGGTCAGCACGTTTTTATCTCAACCATCGTCACTTCCGATCTCGTCTTCGAGATGGCAAAAAGAAATGGCATCGAATCAATCCGCACTTTAACCGGCTTTAAATTCATCTGCGAGCAAATTGAACGGATTAAGAAGGAGCGCAAAGATTTCTTCTTTGGCTGCGAAGAATCATACGGTTATCTCGTCAGCGATTTCGTTCGCGATAAAGACGCTTTTCAAGCTTGCTTAATCATCGCCGAAGTTACCGCCTTTCACCATAGCGAAGGCCGGCATTTATTCGATGTTCTTGACGACATTCACCGCGAGTATGGCCACTATCAAGAAAAGCTTTTGAATATTAAATCTCCAGGCATTAATGGCGTCAAAAACATTAATCGTTTCATGGAAGAGATGCGCAAGAGCAAAATCAAAAAAATCGGCGATAACAAAATAATTAGCACCGAAGACTACCTTCTTGGTGTAGCGGTGGACGCCCAAGGCCACAAATCAAAGATTGATTTACCTTCCTCGGACGTTTTGAAATACATATTCGAAGGGGGATGGGTTGTTTTCCGTCCATCGGGTACCGAACCGAAATTGAAAGTCTATATCTCGCTAAAAGATCATGATCAAAAAGCACTTGCTTCGCGAGTTAAAAAGATGACAGACTTTGTCAATGAACTACTCAAAGAAAAAGGTGTTGCCTAATGTCTTCTCCCAACAAGAAAATCAACCTCTTAAAACTCGAACCTCTTTTCGTTGAAAGGATATGGGGAGGAACATGGCTCAAAGAAGAATACGGCTATAAAATCGATAAGCCGAATATTGGCGAATGCTGGGCTATTTCCGCTCATCCTAGCGGCGATTGCAAAATAGCCAGCGGTTATTATCATGGCTGGACTTTAAGCCAAATTTATGAACAGAGGCGGGACTTATTCGCTGATGATAGCCACAATAAATTCCCGCTGATGGTCAAATTGATTGACGCCAAAGACGATTTGAGCATTCAAGTTCACCCCGATGATAGATATGCGCGCCTTCATGAAGGTCAAAGCGGCAAGTCGGAAGCTTGGATAATTTTGCACACATTGCCGAATGCGCGAATTCAGATCGGCCACACCGCCATGACAAGAGATGAACTTTGTGAACTCGTCAAAGCCGGGAAATGGGATCAACTACTAAAATATCGCCCGCTTAAGGAAGGAGAGGTTTTCGATATAAAGTCAGGAACATTGCACGCAATATGCAAGGGTACATCCTTAATCGAAATTCAGCAGTCCTCTGACCTTACTTATCGGGTGTATGATTATGATCGAGTTGATCATAATGGTCTTAAAAGACCATTGCATATCGATAAAGCTCTTGATGTAATCGCGATTCCGCAGCAAGACAAACCAATTAGATACTTACCATTGAATCGCAAGAAAAACATTCTTTTTAACGTCCTTTCCAATGATTATTTCGCCATTCAAGCGCTGGATGTTGATGGAAAGTACACTTTCGTTAATCGCGATCGCAATTACTTTCTTGTCACCATTCTTGAAGGTCAAGGCAAAATCGGCGGTCGGCAATTTAAAAAAGGCGAAAGCATTATTTTGACATCCCGTTTTTCGCGCATGACTTTTCAAGGAAAAATGCGTCTAGTTTTGGCTAATCCAAAGAAATTTTGAACTACTTCTTTTATAAATGAATGAC
>JBAZDT010000110.1:0-3614 GCA_041654325.1 Bacilli bacterium
AAGTTTTACTGTTTCAGCTTTGACTAACTCCTCGTAAAAATGCAGGTATTGCTCTTTATCCATCGGGCAGTTGATGTAGCTGTTGTCTTCTTGCTCGTAGCGCGACTTATAGTAGGCGATGGAAAAATCGATGCTGTCCTTGATGACAATCGGCGCACTGGCGTCAAAAAACGAAAGAGCGCTTACGCCAATAATTTTTTTTAACTCGGCGATTAAAGCCTCGCTTGTCAGAGGACCTGTGGCGATAATGCTCAGCCCTTTTGGAATGGTGGCAACGTCCTCTTCATGAAGGAAAATATGGGGATTTTGCAGTAATTTTTCAGTAATTAGTTCGGCAAAAAGCCGACGATCGACGCTTAAGGCATTACCGCTTGGAACTTGCGATAAAGACGCGATATCCATCGTTAGTGAGTTCATCGCGCGCATTTCTTCTTTGAGTAGTCCACAGGCATTGTCGAGGCGATTGCTCTTCAGTGAATTCGAGCACACCAATTCGGCGAAAAGCCCAGTTTGATGAGCGGGCGTCATCGCTTTCGGACGTTTCTCATAAAGATGGACATCATGGCCTTTGTTCGCTAAGAAATACGCGGCTTCGACCCCAGCTAATCCCGCGCCGATCACATTAACTTTTCCCATGGGTTTATTATATCGCAAAAGCAGATGGTTTGCGCCATCTGCTCTCGTTTAATTAATGTTTTTTTTCTTTGCGTGGAATTTGTGAAATGTCCGCTTCGATTTTGGTTTTTGGTGGCCATCGTCTTTGACATAATCGCATTTCGGGTATGTGCTACAACCAATGAATTTTTCACCCTTGCTGTTCGTGCGGATGACGAGTGGGCTTTTGCATTTTGGACATAGCTCGCCGGTTGGTTCGGCTTTTGGTTTCTCGACACGTTTAATATATGTGCACTTCGGAAAGGAACTGCAGGCCGTGAATTCGCCATGCTTACCACTCTTTTTGATTAGTGGGCTTCCACATCGCGGACATTTTTCGCCAGTTTGAATCTCCGGTTGCTTATACATAATCAAGTTCGCGTTTTTGATTTTCTCTTCAAAAGGATAATAGAAGCCCTTTAAAAAATCTAATTGATGGGAGGTGCCAAATTGGATTTGGTCGAGATCAGACTCCATCTTGGCGGTGAAATTGACATCGGTAAATTCGGGAAAGTATTTATTGATTACTTTCGCCGTTAGCATTCCTTGTTCGGTAGTTACAATTCCTTCACTCGTTTTCTTGATGTAGTCACGACTATAAAGGAGGCGAATCGTCGAAGCATAAGTCGAGGGTCTGCCGATGCCGGCTTCTTCCATCATCTGGACGATTTTAGCTTCGCTATAGCGAGGAGGGGGAGTGGTGAATTTCTGAACTTTTTCTTTTTGGTTGATTTTGAAAACATCACCTTTTTTGACGTTTTGGACGCAGAGGTATTCGCCTTCATCGATGTCTTCGTATAGTTTGCGATGGCCATCGAAAAGGACTTTTTTCGTATCGAAATGGAACTCGAGATTTCCACTTCGCAAAATGGCGGTCGTCACTTCTTCTTTCGCATCGGACATCAATGAAGCCAAAGAACGGTTGTAGATTAAGCGGTACAAGCGAATTTGATCATAAGATAAGTGCTTGCTGATACTATTGGGTGTCATGTGGTTAGAAGTTGGGCGAATGGCCTCATGAGCATCTTGGTCGAGACGCGATCCTTTTTCTTGCTTAACATGTCCAATATATTCAGGGCCAAAAGTTTCGCTAATATAAGCGCGAGCGCGGGCAATGTACGTATCGCTGAGTTTTGTCGAATCGGTGCGCGTATAAGTAATCAAACCTTCTTGCTTATCGCCGATTTTGACACCTTCGTAAAGGCTTTGAGCGACGGAAGCTGTCTTCGTCGTCGAGAAGCCGAGGCGATTATATGCTTCTTGCTGGAGGGTTGAAGTTTTAAAAGGCGGTTTGCTCGAAACGATACGCATTTTGGTAATTAATTCCTCGACGCTCAAGACATCGCCAAGTTTGGCTAAGATCGTTTCCGCACTTTCGCGATCTTCGATGGTCGCTTTTTTGCCGGCGATTTTGCTGAGTTTGAAGGTTGTTTCTTGATCGCAAATCGTAACTTTGGCGAGAATTTCCCAATACTCTTTAGGGACGAAATTGACGACTTCACTTTCGTGATCGGCAATCATTTTCAACGTCGCTGATTGCACGCGCCCTGCTGAAGGCGACTTTAATTTTTTTTGCAAAAGAGATGATAAGCGAAAGCCGATTATGCGATCTAAAATACGCCTAGTTTCCTGGGAATTGACGAGATTCATGTCGATATGACGAGGATTTTCGATCGCGTGCGTAATCGATTCCCGCGTAATTTCGTGAAATTCAAGACGCTTTGTTTTGGCGATATTTAGCTTTAACATATCAGCGAGGTGCCAGGCAATTGCTTCGCCTTCGCGGTCAGGGTCGGTTGCGAGTATTACTTCTTCTGCTTTCTTTGACTTGGCCAAGATGGCTTCGAAGATCCCGCTTTTCTTTTCCATAATTTTATAGTTTGGACGAAAGTCGTTTTCGATATCGATTCCGAGTCCGCCCTTACCACTTGTCGCGAGATCGCGGAGGTGTCCTTGAGTGGCTAAAACGACAAAATCATCGCCTAGATAACGGCGGAAGGTTTCGCTTTTTTTCGGTGACTCGACAATTACAAGTTTCATGGCTTCCCCTTTTTACAATAGATAAATATAGAGTTCACCTGAGCCTTTGTCAATCACTCTACAGCGGCATTTTTTGCTTAAAGTAAATATTCATTTCCTTTAAAGACTACTAATTATATTTTTGGGTGGTGTTTTGAGCATTTTCACTTGAGGTAAAACCCATTTCCTCATAGACGTCGTTCGCATTTTCAACAAGTTTGGCTCCTTGCTTGATCAAACTGTTGCATGCTGAGGAAGCGTCGGCGGGGTAAGGAACGCAGCAAACGTCGCGTCCTGCCGACAGAGCATAACTGACCGTGATTAAGGTTCCGGATTTCATGCCAGCCTCGCCGACGATCACAGATTTGGCCAACATGGCGATTAATCGATTGCGCAGAGGGAATTGACTATGGTCGGGTTCGGTGTGATTGGGATATTCACTGATGACCAGATGCTCGCTTTTAATCTTTTCATACAACTCAATGTTTTCCCGCGGATAACAATAGTCGATTCCTGAACCAAGAATGGCAATCGTCTTTCCGTTCACGTTAATCGCCGTTTGATGAGCAATGGTATCAATGCCACGGGCTAATCCCGACACGATGACCATCTTTTTGGCGAGTTCGCCGACAATCACGCGCGCCATTTTGCATCCGTATTCACTTGCCTTACGACTTCCGATGTAGGCAATGGCCTCGTGTGACCTTTCCAAAAGGTGGCAATCACCATAGTAATAAAGAACAAAAGGTGGCTTGTAACATTGTTTTAGATGCTCTGGGTAGTTTTTGTCAAGAATGGTTATCGTCTTGGCTTTCACGCTCGCTAGCGAATCGGCAAAAGCCACGTCGTCAATTGGTTCTTTTCGCTTAATCGCTGCATAGATTTCATCCCAGTTGCCTTTATATTTAATTGATAGATATATTAAAATTTCGCGCCCAGTC
>JBAZDT010000111.1:0-3585 GCA_041654325.1 Bacilli bacterium
GGGAGAGTGCATCTTATCGGGTCTTGTATCCATTGTTATCATTTTTATACCCCGCGATTTCCGGACGCTACGTCAACCTGCTTCCGATCAAAGCCTTCGAAAACATCGCCGGCAGCATTTTCATTTTTACCCCTGGGATCATGATGTTTTTCGTCTCCCTTTTCAACTCAATTCGCAAGCGGAAGTATTCGCATCTCGTCCCAATCGCCTTTTTTGCATTTGCTCTCTTCACGCCCTTCTTCTATCACGCTTTACACGTTTTCACGGTACCTTACAGCCGTTGGCAAATCATCGTCGTCATCTCGATGTTAGCCTATTGCGCCCTTAATTTCGACGAGCGAAAAGATCTGCCGTTAGCCTTTCCAGCCGCGTCTTTCGCCATCACTTTAACATTAATGTTAATTAGCTACAAATTATCCTATGAAATCGCCGATGAATTCCTGCAGGTTGATTACGTCGTCGAAGAGTATGGGGTCTATCTTTATCAAATTGTTGCCTGCGTTGTTACAGGTGTGATTTTGTTTTTCAATTGGAAAAAAGAACAGCTTAATAAAATTTTGATGGGCGTCGTCGCCGTCGAAGCCATCGTCATGGGCAACATGGTCATGGGCTTTCACGGAGTAATTTCCTATGCTAATAGCCTCAATGGTGGCTATAACAACGTCGTTACCGAAACCGAGATTATCCGGCAAATAAATCAAAACGACGATAGTTTTTTCCGCCTTCAGTCGACGCGGGCCTACTCGAGCAACGACAACCTCGCCGCGGTTGAAAATTTCAATGGAACGGCGACATTTCACTCTCTTTACAACTATGATGCAATCGATTTTGTCCGCATGTCGCATCTTTTTAAAGGCGACACCGGCTGGAGTGGGGGCGCGCAGGAAAAGCGCTACAACCTCGATGCCTTCCTTGGCGTTAAATATTACTTATTTAAAGAGCAAGAGACACTTATCGGCGGAACTGTTTGGCCGATGAATATTCCCTTAGGCTATACCCGCATCGATGATGCAGACGATGGCGACGGCTATCGGGTATATGAAAATGAGAATTTCATTCCGATGGGTTTCACCTTTGACACGCTTTACTACAAACGCTCATGCAATGATGGAAAATACAACGCCTTCCATACTAGCAACAACCACCCCTTTGACATCATCCGCAACGAAGAAGCCTACCTTAAAGGCGCCATTCTCAACGATGAAGATCTTTTGGAAGTCGTAGCTGATAATCCACATTTAAATGACGAAGAAGCCCCTTTGCGCGAGACCCCGATGATACCAACCGACAAAACTTTATACGACTGTGATTTCTATTTTGATCCGGCAAATCCGGATCAATACATTGAGGAAAATGTGGAGACGTTTTCTTTCGCTGAGGCCGAAACGCGTGTGAAAGCAGACAAAACCGAGCTTGTCGTCACGCCGCGATTTGGATCCCATATTACTACCGAGCCGGCTTATATCATCGTCAAATATCCATTAAAGACACCGGACTATGATTATCGCGCCCGCATCCATTTAATTGGCGATGATAACAAGATAATCGCCACCGATTATCACAATAACAATACCGGCAACAATAACCAGCGTTTCTACCGCGGCTTCTACGCGGATGAGCCAGTGAAGAAAATAATCATCGTCACCTCGGGAGATGGAATTGTATATGGCGGCACCGATGTCTACGTCGAAACATATGGACACATCACAAATAAACTGAATGCCTTGAAGGATTACCCTTTAACGGATATTGAGTATGATACGAATTACTTCTCTTTTAAAACGGATTTCAGCGAATCGCGGTTCGTCGTCACACAAGTGACTTATGGCGACGGCTGGAAAATCAAAGCCATCGATGTGAATGGCCAGGAAAGCGAAATCCAAACCTATAATGCGCAAGGTGGTTTTGTCGGCTTTGTTTCCAAGGCTGGGGCAACACGCTATGAGATGACCTACTATACACCCTACTTTGCCACCGGAATTATCATCTCTTTCACCGGCTTTTTGATTTTCGGCGGGGCGATCGGCCTCGGAGCCTACCTGGACTTAAAAAAGAAAACGCTGGTTGTCGAAGAAAAACAATAACGCCCTTGCGGACGTTAATTTTGATGATATATTTTGTAAACGCGGTTTTTAGCGATTTTCAGCATGTCGCTCACATGCTTGATGGCGTCTTTGGGAGTCATGCCAAGATCGATGAAGTTGGATATCATCTTGCGGATTTCGTCATCGTTGACATTAGCCTCGACCTCGTCATCGCTACCTTCGACGATGAGAACCATTTCACCTTTTAAGGTGTCTTTTTCCAAAACGCTCAACTCAGCGAGATTCATGCGAATGAATTCTTCATGTTTTTTCGTCAGCTCGCGGGCGATGCAGGCACGGCGGTTGCCAAAAATTTTCAGCATATCGCTGAGCGTTTTCAAAATGCGGTGGGGAGCCTCGTAAAAAACGAGCGTTTCGCGGCGTTTGACCAGACCGCGAAGTTCGTCGATTCGCGCTTTTTCCTTCGGCGAGAGAAAGCCGTGAAAATAGAAGCGGTCGGTGTCAAGACCTGAACCCACTAAAGCGTTGAGCAAAGCGTTCGCGCCGGAAATCACGGAAACCTTAATACCATTTTTCAGCGCTTCTTTGATTAAGCGGGAGCCGGGATCGGAAATGGCGGGATAGCCGGCATCGGAAAGATAGGCGACTTTGATCCCTGCTTTAAGGTCATTAACGATGCGGATGGCACCTGTCAGCTCATTGTGTTCGCGACATGAGACAATCGGCTTTTGGATTCCGAAATGCATGAGCAACTTGCTGGAAACCCGCGTATCCTCGCAAGCGACATAATCAACGCCGCGGATAATATCCAAAGCGCGTGGCGTCATCTCGCTGAGATTGCCGATCGGTGTCGCGACGATATAGAGGATTGGGCTTAACCCATTGAAATTTAATTCTCTCATTTTTGATCCTTGTTTTTCAAAAGCGGTTTCAGCTCATCAAGAGAAATATATTGGACATCGACATCGGATTCGATTTTTATCATTCGCGACAGAACATTAAAGGAGTTGATGCGATATGAATTTCCGTCTTTGACGAAGCGGTCGCCGATTTTGGGAAATTCCTTTTTAAGATCGCTGTATTGATCATCTTCAAAAAGCAGGCAGCATATCAATTTGCCGCAGTGGCCGCTTAATTTCGGGATATTTAGCGACAGCATCTGGTTTTTGGCTCTGCTGATTGAAATGCCGTCAAAAGAACTTAAAAAGGTCGAGCAGCATAGAGGAAGGCCGCAGATGCCGATTCCGCCGATGACTTTAGCTTTGTCGCGCGAGCCGATTTGACGAAGTTCGATACGGCAGCGGAGCTTGGAAGCCAAGATTTTCAATAAATCGCGAAAGTCGACGCGATCTTCAGCCACATAAGTGATCGTTATTTTGCTCCCGTCGAGGGTGTATTCGGCGTTAAGCAGGTGCATGTCGAGTTTTAATTCACGAACTTCTTCGGCGCAGAAGCGAAGCGCTTCGGCAGCCCGCCTTTTATTTTCTTCGTGAACGTAGATATCGGTGTCGTTGGCGATGCGGATAATCGGCTTGAGTTC
>JBAZDT010000112.1:0-3571 GCA_041654325.1 Bacilli bacterium
GTCCGACGTGGATAACAAATGTGGCGATGTAAATAATAGCCGGTATAAGATTTTTATTTAAGGCACGTTGAATGTAAAAACTAAACGTTTGGCTCGACAAAAGGATGCTCGAACCCAAAATAGTTAGTGAATAGTAGTAGACATCGACTTTTTCGACGCCGATCCAAGCCTGGACGAATTCTTTGCCGGCGGAGGCAAAACCAAAGACGATCATGCAAAGCAAGATTGATATGACCTTAATCACGAAGTCGTGAACGTATTGAACATCATCCATGCGCCCATTAACCGCGTCTTCGGTCAATCGCGGAGCGAAAAGGCCGGTGATTGATACTGCGATACTATTTAGATAGCTGTTGAAGATGGTGCTGATTTGAAGGAGGGTGACCGCCTCAGCTCCGAGAATAAAGCCGAGGATTACCTTGTCGGTGATGGTGCTCATCTGCGTCAAGGTCGAGATAATAAAAACAATCGCGGAAAAGGCGATAACTCGTTTGAAGAGAATTTTGTCTTTGGCATCGAAGCGAAAAGTTAATTTGGTTTTCAAACTGAAGAAAACGTATAAGCTGTTAGCGATGACAGTGCTGGCGGCGATGCCAAACGCCACCCAGGTGATGGCCACCGCCCGCCCGCCCAGCGATAGGACGAGAATCGAGATAACCGGAGAAAGGACTGTAATCACTAACGAAACCGTGTTGATCCATATGAATTTCTTGCGGTAGGTGAGGATCATATTCATGAAAATACCCGGGAACTCAATCATTGTCCCGATTACGGTTATTGCCATGATGATGATGATTATGCTCTGTTCGCCGCTGGTGTAATTATTAAGCGGGATGACGCCTTGCATGATGAGAAGAATGACAACTCCGCCAATAAGCAGAGCTAGGCCTGAGGCGATGAGATAGAAAAGAAGAAAGATGCCGTTAATATGCCTTTCACCTTCTTCTCCTCTTTCTTTCTTCATCAAATTGGCAAAGCGCAGATAAGACGGAGCCATGCCAAAGGAAAGGAAGGCCAGATAGCCGACTAAAGATGTCGCAAATGCGCGAATTCCATATTCGACATCGCCGAGAACTTCCAAAACATATGGGGTATAGATGACCGCCAAAATAATGGAGACGAAAAGCGTAACATAGGAAATTACGACCGAGATAGTAATGGTAAGCTTGCTATTTATTTTCCGGTTTTTCATTGGTGGATGGTAAAAGGCACGAATATGTCGTGACAATTGACGACAGGAGTTCGCGAATATCGCTGTTGCTGTCGATGTCAAACACTTGCGAAATGGCGGCGATATCTTTTTCGATATCAAAATCGGTCACACAATTCTCAATGTAGATTTTCTTGTTTTCCGTTTTTTTATGCTTTTCGACATCGATCAGGATTTCTTCGTAAAGCTTTTCCCCGGGGCGCAGGCCAGTAAATTTAATATCGACTTCTTTGTACGGGATGTGGCCAGCTTGGCGAATCATTTTTTCGGCCAAGGAGACGATTTTGACCGGCTCGCCCATGTCAAGGATGAATATTTCGCCTTTATCAGCGTAGATGGAACATTGCAAAATCAAAGATGAAGCTTCATAGATAGTCATGAAGAAACGGGTGATGCGCGCATCGGTGACGGTGACGGGCCCACCTTCTTGGATTTGCTTTTTGAAAAGCGGGACGACCGATCCGCTGCTGCCGAGGACGTTCCCAAAGCGGACGGCGGCGTATTTTGTCGTGTCGGAAAGATAAGAGAAATGCTGAATGATCATTTCCGCGAAGCGCTTGGTCGCGCCCATGACATTTGTCGGGCGAACGGCTTTGTCAGTCGAGACGAGAATCATTTTTTTGACGCCGTATTTATGCGAGAGATGGGCGACGTTATAGGTTCCGAAAACATTGGAGCGAATCGCTTCTTGCGGGCTATCTTCCATTAATGGAACGTGTTTATAAGCCGCGGCATGATAAACGTAGTTAGGCCGGTATTGCCGGAAAACCTGTTCCATGCGTTTTTCGTTATAAGTCGCGCCGATAATCACTTCGATTTTGGTCGGTGAATTCTTCTTGCGCATTTTCATGACAAGCCTTTGCTGCACATCGTAGACCCCATTTTCGTAGATATCGAAAAGGACCATCTTGGCGGGCTGGGCATTAAAAATCTGATCGACGAGTTCGGAGCCGATCGAACCTCCTGCCCCAGTTATCAAGACGGTGGCTCCAGCAAACATTTTCGTCAGTTCGTTATTATCGAGTTGCACGACATCGCGTCCGAGCAGTTCGTCGAGATTGATGTCGATGACATTGATACTGCGCGCTCCTTCCATCTCTGAAAGAAGCGGCAGCCGTTTGACGCGGACATTGCACGAATCCAAAAGCTTGATGATGTTTTTGATGCGTTCAGGTGTGGTATTAGCGATGGCGATGATGACTTCTTCGATTTCAAAGTAATCGATGATTTCGGCGACTTTGGCAATCGGACCCTTGACGGGAATGTTGGAGAAGGTTCCGCCGATTTTATTTTTGTCATCATCGACGATGACAATTATATTATTGTGGGAACGTGGGTTGTTGCGCGATTCATCGATGACGATTTTCGCCCCTGCGCCAGCTCCGATGAGCAAAGTGCGGACCGTTTTACCCTTTTTCTTAATTGTTGAAACAACAAATTTTAAGACTCGCTTGAAGTAGCGCATCGCGGGAATCAAAAAGACGATGGAAATTGCGCTCAGAAAAAAGATTTCCGGCTCAACGGGTGGCAAAACCGAATCTGGGATGACGAGAATTGCGATATAAAAGACGAGAATGTCGACAAAAGTAATGAACATCACCTTTACCGATTCGAGGATGCCAAAATTAGCAACGATAATCGAATAGATGCCTAAAGCGATGAAAGAGACTTCGATGAATGCGACAAGAATTACCCCGGAAATGATTAAGCTGATAACCTGTTGATTCGGCAGGGCAGGTCCATTGCGAAATGAGGAGACGACGCATATCGCGTAAAAACCTCCGACGATCAAGATGTCGATTAAGGCATAGCCAATCGCCGACAAAATGTTATGTTTCGTAAATGTGAATCTCACTTTCCGCCCCTTTTCCCCACTTTAGATGTACGCGCGTAACTATTTAAAAGCGCTCCAAGATATTTTATACAGATGTCCCAAATTTTGAAAATCTATACGGCTATTTTACTCTAATCTTAAATTATTTTACTATAAAATAAATTTGTTTACGTAAAAATGTCAAAGCGGAAGCTAATTCGGAAGCCATTTCTATTTCTTTTCTCTTCCAACTAAATCTTCATTTGTAGAAATTATCGTGCAAGCCTATAATATATAATTAAATTATGATTAAACTCCTCCGCAGAATCTTTATAAAAGATTATCAAAACGTCAGCAACGCGAAAGTGCGGACTGCCCACGGCAAACTCGCTTCCCTTTTTGGAGTGATCACGAACGTTGTCCTCTTCGCTTTGAAACTCGTTTTCGGCTTTCTCGCCAACTCGATTTCAATCATCGCTGATTCAATCAACAATCTTTCCGACACCGGCAATTCTTTTGTCGCCTTGATCGGTTTTAAAATATCGGCG
>JBAZDT010000113.1:0-3559 GCA_041654325.1 Bacilli bacterium
TTTTAAAAATCGGATAGCCGCGGTAAGAGGCTCCCGAAAGGGAGATGATCTTCTTGACGAGCGAAGGCTTTTTGGCCGCTAATTTGTAGGCGACTCCGGCTCCGGTTGACCACCCCAAAACATCGATTTTGTGAACGCCGAGAATGCTGAGAAAGTCTAAGACATCATCGGCCAGCTCATCGAGTGAATCAAAGCGCGCGTTGTACGAGGAGTCGCCAAAACCGCGCAGATCGGGGGCTAAAACGCGGATATCGTGAGGAATCCGCTTCAATAATTCGTAAAAATAGGCGCCGCTCGACATGTTGCCGTGAATGAGCAAAAAGACTTTTTCGCCCCGGCCTTGTTCGATGTAGGCGTATTGCTCGCCGTTTTTTAGGGTGAGGTGTTTTTTGACAAATCGTTCCATATTTTTCCTCCTAAATAATGTATTTGTCGGTGCTGGAATTCGTGAATCCGAGAACAAGGGAGACAAAGATGTGCGGCTTTTCATACATAAAGGCGTGGCCGGCTTTCGGAACGATGATGTGCGTGGAATTTTTAATGTGCTCGGCAAGATAAGCCTGTTCGCTTGACGGCGTCAGTTGATCGAACTCAGACGAGACGATAAGTGTCGGCACTTCAATCCGATGAATATTGGCGGCCTCGTCGAGCGATTCGGCGGAGGTGACCAAACGCTTCATTCTCTCCTGAAATTCGGGAGTCGAAAAAAGAGGAATGAGAAGCTTGCGGCGATGCTCCATCCATTCATAGTTGGCGACGTAGAAGTTCGAGGAATAGATGATGGGTATCGTCATATTATAATAGGCCTCGCCGTCGAGAGTCGCTCCGACTTTGTTCCAGCCCCGGCCGATGTCACGCAGCCATTCATTTGTTCGCGGTGTCGTGTTAAAGAGCATTAAGCGCCGGAGTAAATTCTGATATTTGAGAGCGAATTTAATCGCCACCTCGCCACCATAGCTAATCCCCATGATATTTATCTTTGCGATTTGCAGATGGTCTAAAAAAGCTTTGACGACCTCGACCTGAATGTCCTGAGTATAATTCTCGTCCATGCGGGCTGATTGGCCCATGTCGAGGAGATCAATGCGCAAAAAGCGATTATCCTTGCTTAATGCCGGGATAAAAGTCTTCCACGAAACGGTCGACATCATGATGCCGTTTAGAAAGAGAATCGGCTCGCCTGAGCCATCATCTTCAAAGAAGATTTGCTTGTTACGAAAAGTAAAGAAAGGCATTTTACGCTCCGATGATGCCGAGGGCAATGGCTTCCTGGCGGAGGCTTTCACGGAATTTGGGGTGAGCGATCGATATAATCTTTGCGACGCGCTCTTCAATTGTTGTGCCGCGGAGATTGACGATGCCGTATTCGGTGCAGAGATAGTGTAAATCGTTGCGCGACAAAGAGACGGCCGCGCCCGGTTTGAGCTGGCAGACAATCTTAGATGTTTCTTCGCGCTCGCCGGTTTCCGGATTGCGAACGTTGGCCGTCGAATATAAAGCGATGATCGAGCGCCCGTTTTTACTGTTTTGCGCGCCGATCGCGGTGTCGCTCTGCCCGCCTGTTCCGCTGAATTGCTTCGAACCGATTGATTCTGAGCAGCACTGCCCGGTGACATCGACTTCAAGCGTCGTGTTGATCGAAACCTGATTGTCATTGTTGGCGATGACATAGGGATCGTTGACGTAAGAGCCCGCCAGCAGCATGACGGCCGGATTGTCATCGATAAAGTTGTATAAGTCGCGGCTTCCCATCGCAAAGGTGGCGACCATCTTGCCCGGGAATAGTTGTTTGTGTTTTCCGGTGATGACTCCGGCTTTGGCTAACTTTGCCATCTCGTTGGTCAGCATTTCGGTGTGAACACCGAGATCCTTTTTGCCGTAAAGCGACTTAGCAACGGCATTGGGAATGCCGCCGATACCTAGTTGAATGCAATCGCCATCATTGATTAATTCGGAAATATATTTTCCGATCAAGAGGTCTTTTTCGTTGGGTTCGGTATCAGGTATTTCGGGAATCGGATAGTTCACCGCGATGAAATAATCGACATCGCTGACGTGGACTTCTAAATCGCCGAAAGTGCGCGGGGCATTAGGATTTATTTCCAAGATGACAAGATCAGCTTCCTTGATAACTTGTTTTTCGTAGGTGTTGCCAAGGGAAAGAGAAACATAGCCGTGTTCGTCCTGAGGCGAGGCAATGCCGACATAAATGTTAGGTTTAATGTGATCCAGGCGCTTTGTGCCGGCATAGTGGAGCACATTGGGAATAAAGGAGACATTGCCGTTAGCGTGGGCTTTGCGCATTCCGGCATTGTAGAACCAGCCGGCCAGTTTGAAAGTGTCCTTGTAGGCCGGATTCATATAGAATTCGTAGTCTTGCATCGGCAGGCAGTTGGTGACGGTGACATTTTTGACCAATCCGTGCAAAGTGTGGAGTTTACTTAAAAACTCGCGTCCTTCGCTGGCGCCCAAGCCGGTAAAAATATGATCATTGCTCTTGACGAGTTTCAACGCCTCTTCAACGGTAATGATTTTTTTGGAAAGATCGTGCTTCATATGTTTCTCCTTTATGATTTAAAGAGCCTTGTGGCCCGCCGCAACGCGCAATTGCGGCGGGGAACACAAGGTATCCGAATGAATTGACTAAGCCTTTTTGGCGGCCGGGACGAGAGCCCAGACATAGTCTAAGGTTCTCAGGGTGTCGACTTCGGCCAAAACGCTTGTGTTGACTGGATCGGCGAGATAGAGCTTGCTGAAACCAAGATCGGTGACGCCGAGGCGTTTGCCAGCAGCGTAATCGATTTCACTGCCCATTGGAAGATCGACTGGGTCTTCTTCCATGGCATTGATGTAATTGAGCCAGGTGAGTTCTTTGTCGGCGGCCTTGACTCTGGCCAGACCTTCTAAGAAGATTTTGGCAGCGACATAACCGGCAATGGCGTATGAACTACCTGAATAAGCGACTTGTCCGCCGGTGTTCATCTCGGTCAGATAAGCGACATATTCTGGAGTCAAAGCATAGGGGTTAAGCGTCGCATCATAGTAGGCGAGGTCGGTGACGTCGAGCCATGAATTCGTGAAGACTGGGCGATCGGCGGTGATTGAACCGGCGGCGGCAGCAGCTCTGAGAATGTCGGTGTTGGCCGTGACATAAGAGGTGATGACTTTGGTATTGAAGCTCGCGTCTCTCATGTAATTGAGAATTTCGGTGAACGGAACTTGGTTGGCGGCGACGATGACGACATCACATCCGGCGGTCTTTAAAGTGTTGACCGGTGCGGAGTGGTTCGTGCCTTGTTCGGCCGGGGTGGTGACATAGACGAGGTTTTCTTTGGCGGCCTCAGAGAGGAGTTCAGCTTGTTTCTGAACGCCATAGAGCATGCCTTCGCCGGCATCGTCGGTCGTGGAAATAACGCCGATTTTGGTGGCATTTAAGCCGCTGACAGCGTCATCGGCGAGAGCTCTGGCGAGCATCATGCGACCTTCGGAGTTGTAGATGGGCTGCACGGGCATGACAGCCTTATTAAAGCCTTCGGCTGCTTCTTGATATAAATCAGAA